>JAUVPY010000420.1 GCA_030598425.1 Anaerolineae bacterium | reverse complement strand
GAATTTGGGGCATAGGTGTGACGACCCGATTGTGCAGGATGGGAGCTGCTGGGTCTTGCGACAGCACATTCGTCTCGGTCAGCCACCCAAAAAAGACTTTGAGTGTTGTCACACGCCGTGCGTATGTTTTGGGACTACAAGGAACCCCGCGATAGTGCAGCATCCAGGTGAGAAAATCGTTCAGCTCTCGGCTACCGAATTCATTGATAGGTACGTTAAGGCCACGATGTTTGCCAAGCAGCCGTAAATCGGCCAGAAAGGCTTTGATCGTATTCTCAGAGAATCCCTGGCGGAGCATATGGTCGTGGAAAGCACCGATGGTCGCGCCCAGCGAAGATGTGCTGCTGAGTGGCCCGGACTCGGCCACGATGGGCCCCTTTTCACCGCGTGTCCCCTTTTGGGGGAAAAGGGAAAGCTGTTTGGCTCGAAGTGGGGGCTGGTTTCCTGCGTTCTGCGAGGACTGGGCCCTCACGCTGTTACCTCCTTTTCGCACAGACATTAGTTTGACATAATTATCCACCCTCATTTTACCATGTAACGCAACCTAAGTCAAGGAGCGTTTGCAGGCTGCGAAAGTAGCCCGCGCCTTACCTTGGAAGGCCCTGCGACTGCGCGTTTTCCCAGCTTGCCAATAGTCTGGCGCTGGGGTACAATCAAAGACGTTGTTCAAAGGAAGAGTGACCTCTGTCGATGTGGAGGGGGGGCCATGGGAGTCTCGCATGAAGTACTTAAGCAGCGGCTAGAAGATGAACGGGCCCGGCTTTTAGAGGAGATCGAACAATTTCGCATTGCTGGGCGTGACAACCTGGGGTATGGCAATCATCAAGCTGACGATGCGACTGACGCTTTTGAGCAGGCCAAGGAACTAAGTCTACTGCAGAACTCGGAGCGGGTCTTGGCTCAAGTGGAGGACGCGCTGGTGCGCTTTGATCAGGGCGCATATGGCGTTTGCGAGCGCTGCGGTCAGCAGATTGATCCAGCTCGACTCAAAGCCTTGCCTTATGCTACGTTGTGCATGAGTTGTCAGCAACGTTTGGAGCAGATCTGAGCCTGGTGTGGAGGTATAGTCTAGAGGGTGAAAAGCGTATCGGAAGGCAAGAGCGAGGCTTCACGGTCTAGGCGACCGTTTTCTTTTTTATTAATGTTGGGCGTGGCCATTGCGGTCGTGGCGCTGGATCAGTTGACCAAGACTTGGGTGGCAACCTCACTGGCAGAGGGTGGGTGGTGGAGTCCATTGCCTGGGTTATGGCGTGTCTTTCGCATCACCCACATCACCAATAGTGGCGCAGCTTTTGGTATGTTTCCTGACCAGGGGAATTTCTTTATTATCATCGCTGTGGTTGTGGCCCTTGCCATTGTGCTCTACTATCGGTATCTACCGACTGGGAGTTGGCTTGTCCGCTTGAGTCTCGGATTGCAGCTAGGCGGGGCCATCGGTAATCTGCTCGATCGTATTCGCTTCGGGCACGTGGTTGACTTTGTCGATATTGGTTTCTGGCCGATCTTTAATGTGGCGGACTTGGCAATTGTGACAGGCGTTGGCATCCTGGCCTATTGCCTGTGGCATGAAGATCCTGCTGCCCACGAACTGACGCTTCTTCCAGCCGATGACGAGGGAAAGTTGTGAGCCATTCGAGTTTTGACGAAGATAGGCAACCTCGTAAGGCCATTCAACGTGTCGTAGAGGTTGCTCGACGGGGGCAGGCCCGTTTGAGCGCTTATCGCCAGGAGACGGCTGCTTTAGGAACCTGGCTTCGGTCGCACCTTTTCCGACAAGGGAGTAAGGGCCAACAGACCAAGGTGGGACGCTCGCTGCGGAACGCCGTGACAGCCCGCCGCCTGCGCCAGCGACAAGAGGTCCATCGTAATGGCAATCGTAAATCAAGCACGGCCATCTATTCTCTCCAACGTGCAGCCCAGGCGGTCGGCCGAAAAAAGAAGCATTAGCCCGCATCTTGACATTGCAGAGCGTTCGGGGGAACTCCTTCGAACGCTTTTTCGGTTTGGTTTTGCAGCTTCTCAGCTAGGTGCCAGGCACCTGAGCGATTAGGACTAAGGATTAAATAACTTCCACATTTCTAAAGGCTACATGTAAGCCATCAAACAGGGGAATTACTTGATTCACGATCCTTAGTGGTTCTTAGCGCAGAGTGGGTGGTGTGAAGACGGGTGGATGCCAAGATGAGGGAGAGCGAGCGGGTTGTTCACTTGCAGGTTGATGTAGCTGGCGAGCGTCTCGATCGCTATCTAGCGCGCGCCTTGCCGGACCTTTCACGCTCTCAGGTCCAACGCTTGATACGCGACGGGCTGGTGGCTCTAGGTGAAGAGACGCCTAAGCCGGGTACCCCGGTAAGCCCGGGCATGAAGGTGGTGGTGCGTATTCCGCCGTCTCCCTCTGGCAAGGTCCTACCTCAGTCTATCCCGTTGGACGTAGTCTATGAAGATGACGATCTGTTGGTTGTGAACAAGCCGGCGGGGATGGTCGTCCATCCAGGCCATGGGCATTCCCAAGGGACACTTGTCAATGCTCTTTTAGGCCGTTACCCAGACCTGGCGGTCGGCGATTCGGGGCGGCCAGGCATTGTGCACCGGCTGGACCGAGACACATCGGGGCTCGTTGTGGTGGCCAAAACGGAACACGCCCTGGAGCACTTGCGCCGGCAGTTCAAGAGTCGAAACGTGCAGAAAACCTATCTGACCCTGGTTTACGGGCAACCTCCGGCGCCAGAGGGGATCATCGAGGCCCCGGTAGGGCGCGACCCGCGTCAGCGGCAGCGTATGGCCGTTATTGCCGATGGTCGCCCGGCGCGCACTCGCTATGAGTTGTGGGAAGATTTGGGTGACTACAGCCTGCTATCAGTTTCTCCCGAGACGGGCCGAACGCACCAAATCCGGGTGCATTTGGCCTGGCTGGGCGTGCCGGTTGCGGGTGACCTGGTGTACAGTCACGAGCGAGGAGCGCGGCGGGCGAAGAGTGACATGGGCCTGGAACGCCAATTCTTACATGCCTGGCGGCTGTCCTTCGAGCGTCCTGGCGCTAAGGGAACTGTATCACTCGAAGCGCCGCTACCCGTCGATTTACAGCAGGCGATGGATTCGTTACGGAGCTCTGCCTCTGGAGACATTGGGGAAACGCCGCTGTCAAGGTAGGGAGGGAGATCGATACGCTAGTACTCCAGGTCTTGAAACCCTGACACTTGCCACCGTCTCAGTCGTCTCCGCCCGACTTCAACCAAGTCTAGCACGCTTTTCCTCTCACGTTTCTCGGGCGATGCCTCGCGCCAGATTGGGCCGAGTAGGGTCTCCGCGGAGGTGTCCGCTCCTGCGGCGGGGTCCATCGTCTCCAGGGCTGCGGCGGCTCCGACGGCGTAACGCCAGGGTTCTATGCCCTGACTCAGTGCCACCCGCATTGTGCCGATCAACCGGTCATCCCAACCAAGTTTGCGCTGTGGGTCTCGTCCCACACG
>JAUVPY010000197.1 GCA_030598425.1 Anaerolineae bacterium | reverse complement strand
GCTTCCCATCGTGTTCCGACCACAGCTCATCTTCGGTGATGGTCACATCGCCGAACTCTTCCCTGGCCAATTCGTAGCCCCAGTTGCGGAAAGCGCCCTCTGTGAACTTCTGGATATTCCCCTTATGTACCAGAGTGACGCTCTCGCGCTCCTCATCCAGGGCGTATTGGATGGCCTTACGTACCAGCCGCTTGGTGCCAAACTCGCTGATCGGCTTGATGCCAATGCCGGCCCCATCGAAGAACTTGGCTCCCATCTCCTCCTTCAGAAACCTCTCGACCTTGGCAGCTTCGGGTGTGCCCGCCTGGTACTCGATGCCAGCGTAGACGTCTTCGGTGTTTTCGCGAAAGATCACCGCATCCACCTTCCAGGGCTCTTTGAGCGGGCTGGGAACGCCCTCGTACCAGGCCACCGGTCGTATGCAGGCGTACAGATCAAGAACCTGGCGCAGCGTGACGTTCAGGCTGCGAAAACCGCCGCCGACCGGGGTAGTCAGCGGTCCTTTGATGCCTACGATAAACTCGCGCAGGGCGTCGAAGGTCTCTTCAGGTATGTAGTCTCCGTCGTAGATCCCGGCCGCCTTCTCGCCAGCATAGATCTCCATCCAGGCAATTCTACGTCTCCCGCCATAAGCGGCCTGCACGGCCGCGTCCCAAATACGTTTGCTGGCGGTCATAATGTCGTACCCGATACCATCACCCTCGACGAAGGCCAGGATCGGGTTATCGGGGACCTGCAACTTCCCCTCTCGAACGGTGATCTTGTCTCCTTCACCGGGAACGACGATGTTATCGAATGCCATGTAACTCCTCTCCTTTCCAAGACGCGGTATTGATGAAAGACATCGGTGTTAGTTCAGCGAGACTACCCTTCCCCGTGCTGTGCTCGCGACGAGTCTGTGACCCGTCGCCCGGCCGGTCACCCGTGTTTGCTGCAGGGTACACTTGCGCCTGCGCTACAAGTGCAGGTGAGTGCGGACCGGCCTTGAGCCCAAAATCCGGATCTACCGAGACTATCCTTCCCCGTCCGGTATCGGTTCTTCGCCTAAATCGTGCGCCATGCGCCGGCGAACCGCCTCGTCGTCGATGCGCACGACCTGGCCGGTCACATAGTCGGTAAACGGGCTGGCTAGCCAAAGCAGGAAGCGGGCTACTTCCTCAGGTGGGCGGAGGCCTCCCATCTGGTGAAAACCTTCAAAGCGGCCCGGTTCTGAGGCGTGTTCGGGGGAGGCAGGGCGGATTCCAGTTTGTGCGCGCGTATCCACGACACCGGGATAGGCGCTGTTGACCGTGATGCTGTATGATTCAACCTCTGCAGCCAGGACTCGGGTAAACTGGTCCACACCGGCCTTGGCCGCGGAGTAGGCACTCCCCCCGAGGACGATCTCGCTGGCTGCGCCCGACGAGACGTTGATTATCTTACCTCGAACATCTCCAAGCGGGTCCTGGTGGATCATATGGGGTAGGACGGCGTGGGCACATAAGAACACACCGCCCAGGTTGACATTGATGTTGCGCTGCCAGATGTACGGGGGCACCTCCCACGTCATACCGATGGGGGCCACGACACTGGCGTTGTTGATCAGGATGTCGATGCGGCCCGAAGCGCGCAGGGTTTGCAGCACCAACAAATCCACCGAGGCCGGGTCCGACACGTCGGTGGGAATGGCGAGAGCCTGGCCACCGCGTGCCCGCACTTCTTCGGCTACCACCTCGATCGCGCGGCGGGAGCGGGCAACGACCACGACGTCGGCGCCGGCCTCGGTCAATGCCAACGCAGTGGCCCGGCCTACCCCTCGCCCTCCGCCGGTGATGATGGCGACTTTGTTCTCCAGCAACTTCACTTCGCTCATAACTTGGTGCCAGCAATCCTTTTTCCACAAGCCGCGTCAACAGGCCCAAATGGCCCCGTTCCCCACGCCCAGATTGTACCGTGATGCTCATTCCTTGTCAACGCCTCACCCCAATATCGGTCACGCTCCAAGCCTCCTCCGCGCTTGGCGCCGCCTGCGGAGGCTTCGGCGCACGTTATACGTCCATAATTCCATCATGCCTGCAAATGCCTCGGGCTGAGGGTGGGTCAACAGCGGCCATGGTTCCAGGCTCAGATCATCCAATACGGCATTGGCCGCCTTGATGCCGGTAACGCAGGCTCGCTCTAAGAACATAGACGGATTGCGATCGCGCACCCAATCACCGCAGCAGAAGAGATGGGGCCAGGGCGTTGCTACCCCCAGGTGCTCTTCGGGACGGCCTACATCGACCAGGGTGTGGGTGGGTTCGTTGCGCGTGAACGTCGAGTGGATGAGGTGTCCCTTGAGTTCAGGCCAGGCACGGCCCACTTCCACGATAGCCTGGGCCAGTAAAGCGGCGTCAGGTCTCTCCAGCAGTTGGGGCGGGCCATAGATGTGAGATTCGATAGCGCTGCCGCCGGTGGCGCGGCTCCAGCGGATGTAATCGTCGTAGATGCGATGTAGCCAGAAGAAGTTGTCGAGGATAAAGCTTCCAGAGAATATGCCTGCCTCGGCACGCAGCGTTCGGGGAGAGCGATCAAACCAGAGCCGGACCACGGCGGTGGGCAACCCACTCGGCAACCGGAGCGAGTCCGCCTCGGAGGCAGTGTCGGGGCTTTCGCGCAGCAATAGTTCGGTCGAGGGTGCGTCGGCTGCCAGGATGACGTACGCCCCCTTTGCCATCCCGAGTTGATCCTCCTCTTGCTGCCAGGCAACGTGCCAGCCACGCGCTTGGCGCTCCAAGCGTATCACCCTGGCACCTGTAACGATCTTTACGTCATAAGCGCCTAGCTTTTCGACCAATGGCCTGATAATGGCTTCCCCACTGGCGGTAGGCAGATATGAAAAGGCCCAAGCATCACGTCGCAGCAAGGTGTAGAAGCGCAGAAAAGCGATGAAGCCGGCAGCGGGGATCTCTTCGGGGTTGGCCGGCAGCGCGTTCCGCGTGAGTCCGGCGAATAAGGCGATGAGGGTGGGCGACCAGCCGTCGCAAATGTCGGCCAGGGACATGCCTGGTAGCGGCTGATCTTCGTACAACGGGTCAATGGACAGCGCCGAGAGAAGACCGCCAAAGACACGAAACATCGACGCTATGTCACGCAAGGTCAGCATAGCCAGGAACCGAGGTCGGGCGAACAGCCCCAGGTAATGCAGCGGAGCCGGCACCCAACTTCCTCGGATGGCGCTACCCACTTCGGCGCGCCGTACTCGCTTACCCACGCCGAGCACCCATTCCTCTTTCTGGGCCGGAACAAGCATAGGCCGGATGCTGTGGCGGGTCAGCATCGCCTGTAAGTTGCGATAGGAAGACCAGATGCCATGGACGCCGTGCTCACCCGGAAATCGCCAGGTTTGCCCGGAGTGCTCAAATTCGAGGGGTGTCCCTCCCTTAAGACGTCCGCCAGGGCGTTCGGGATCGGCTTCCAGCACCAAAGGTCGCAGACCACGCTCGGCCAGGTGCAAGGCGGCTGACAGCCCAGCCACACCCGCCCCGACGACAACAACCTGAACGGAGGTAATTTGATCGCGCAAAACTACGGCCTCGTGATCCGGTGTACTCAACCCGGCACATAGTTATGAACGCCAGCCCGGCGGGATGGGGAGAAGGCGACCATCTCGCGCAAGAACGCGAGAGGCCGGGATTGCATTAGCGAGGGCTCGGCGTAGCATTGCTGATAGCAACTGCCGCAGGTCAGCGGAGGGGGTCCGTACAGGTGTGTCGCGCTCTTGACGGCTTCTTCCCAGTCCCCAGTATCCAGGAGGTTAACCGCCCGCCCACCGTGCGCTGTGCCACCCCGCTCAATAGGGCGGCAAGGATAGGCCAGTGTTCCATCAGGCATTACACGCGGGGCAAGCAATGGATAGCAGGAATAAGGCTTAAAGTCCAGCATCAAGCGCAGGTAGGGTAAGCTACCCAGGATTGGCGCCCCGCTTCGCTTGAGATCCACGACCTCGGCAACGAAGGCGAGATATTCGTCGGAGACCAACAGCTCGTAACGCGGCCAGTTGTTTACCGATTGGGGCGAACAAGAGAAGATGATATTGTGCTCGACACAGAAGTCGAGTACATCCCGCGCTACTGGCAGCGTCTCTGGGGTGACGACGCAGTGAATGACCAGCCGAAAGTCAGCCTCCGACTGTCGGCGGGCGGTGACCGCGACCGCATCGATTATCTTCTGGGCAGTGCCGGGGGCGGCGCGGAGGGTCTGATCCCAGGCATCGGGATCGACTGTGTCCAGGCTGACCACCAGGCGATTGATATGGGGTAGCAAACCCTCGTGTTTCGGCAAGAGCAGACCGTTGGTCAGAAGTGTCAGGCTCCGAAAGCGCAACTTGTGCCGGGCGTGAGCTATCAATGCCTCAAGATCCCGATAGAGCAACGGTTCGCCGCCGGTAAGGATGAGGCTATCGGTGGCCCCACGGATGATGGCAAGCACGCGCTCAGCGTCGGCAAGGGACAACGCATGTGTCTCGAGCGAGGGATTGCGTCGCGCGCCGAAGTCCTCACAATACCGACAGTTCAGGTTGCAATGCGCCGTGATGCAATATGAGACGACCAAGGGTTTGAATAGTCGTTCCCCTATCAGCAAGCGGAACAGGTTGGTCAGATAATTGGCGGCGGTGAAGCTCGGGCCGGGGATGACCCCGCGAATCACGCCATCACCTGGGCGACGACGCCCAGAGCCTGCTCGATGTGGTCAGTCTCGATCCCGTGGTGCGTCACCGCCCGGATTCGCCGTGCCCCGGTGGGGCCCATCTTCACATCCTGTCCCGCGATGCGCCCACAGAATTCTGCTGCGTCGGGAGCGCCCTCTTCCAGGTCGAAGTAGACGATGTTGGTTTGTACCTGGCTTGGGTCAAGGGCGATGCCGGGGATGTCGGCCAGGCCTTCGGCCAGCCGGCGGGCGTTGACGTGATCATCGGCCAGGCGGTCCACCATGTGTTCCAAAGCCACGACGCCGGCGGCGGCGATGACGCCCCCCTGCCGCATTCCGCCCCCTAACACCTTGCGAGCCCGACGTGCTTCGTGGATGAAATCCGCCGGCCCACACACCAACGAGCCCACCGGCGCCGAGAGGCCTTTCGACAGGCAAAAGCTCACGCTGTCGGCGTCACGCGTTAGCTCGCGCACGTCCACGCCCAGGGCAACCGCAGCGTTAAAGATCCGCGCGCCGTCCAGGTGGATTTTTAAACGATATCTATCGGCCAGGGCCCGAACCTGGCGCATGTACTCCGGCGTCAAGCAGGCGCCGCCGCAACGGTTGTGGGTGTTTTCCAGGCAGATGAGCCGGGTGCGAGGAAAGTGATCATCGTCAGGGCGAATGGCCGCTTCCACCTGCGCCAGGTCCAACGTAGCATCGGGCCGGTTGGGCACTTGCCGGGAATGGATCCCCCCCACTGCCGATGCGCTGCCCGCTTCGAATAAGAAGATGTGTCCATGGTCACCGACGATGATCTCCTCCCCACGCCCACAGTGGGTCAACACCGAGACCAGATTTCCCATGGTGCCGCTGGAGACAAACAGGCCGGCTTCCTTTCCGACCCGTTCGGCCGCCATAGCCTCCAGCCGGTTGATCGTCGGGTCCTCGCCCAACACGTCATCGCCAACCTCGGCGGTAGCCATCGCTTCTCGCATGGCCGGGGTGGGCAGGGTAACGGTATCGCTGCGCAAATCAATGAACGGCATCAATGAGACCTCCTAGTTATCAGATATGTTTTATCAAGTTTGGGAGCTTTGTACCATTGACTATGGCGTACCTTTTTTCGTATACTATAGTTAGGTGAAAAATATGGCAAGTTGACGAAACAAAAGAGAGGGGGTGGCCTATGGTGTCGCCACACTTATGGCCTCGTTCGGTGAAGCGT
>JAUVPY010000330.1 GCA_030598425.1 Anaerolineae bacterium | reverse complement strand
GATGAGACGGCCACAACCCCATCCGTGCGCCGGTGCGGGTAGACAACTGCCTTCCCATCAATTTCCTGAGCCTTTACCATCTCCAGAAACTCGATTGCGTGGTCTAAGTCACCGATGCGGGTGACGTGAGCTCCGGCATTGATTTCGCCGCTGGCCATCAGTTCCAGTGTACGGGTGACGTCCCATGGAGAGCCGCCGCTGGACCCGGTGACGTTGACCTCCTGGTAGTGGACCATACTGGTGTCCAACTCAACGATGTCCTCTCCTTTCTTGAGCCCGCCGAACAGGTTCAGCACAGCACCTCGCGCGGTGAAATCCTGGGCAACCTCGATGGCTTTTCCGGAGCCAACGGCTACGATCACGTCATCGGCACCTCGGTGATCCGTCAACGCGTTCACAAGCTCCTGGACATCGTCCGTGCTGGGATTTACGGCATGGAGAGCAACACCTAGCTTATCCGCTCGAGCCCCGAAGAGTTGCCGGACACGCTCCAGCCGTTCACCGATTAGGTCGGTGGCTACAATGGCTCGCGGTCGGTAGCTCAGGGCCAAATCGACGTGCATACGGCCCATCGCCCCGCTGCCGATGATCACTGTAACACCGCCCGGCTTCAGCCCTTTCATAACGCCGCGGGCTGCCAAAGGGCCCTCTTGCGTTAGGTGTAGATGATGGTCTTGCGCCGAGATGACGCAAGAAAGAGGTTCGGCCATTGCTGCATGTGCGTATGGGATGGCCTAGTCTGGAAGGGGAATCAGGCATTTCCCCGCCAGGATCTCTTCCGTGATGAGGATGTACTCCGCCAGGTGCCCAGCCAGCGTATAACTCACGGCGATTTTTTCAACACCTTTGGCGTCATCGTGATAACGCTCACGGTGGTTGATTGGGGGATGATCAATTGCCGGTTGGATTACGTAGCGCTCACCGGGCCGGTAGTTCCCGCGCAATTCCTCTCCCACCTCAACCAATGTGACTGAGCCTTCATCGCCGAGGATCAGGGGATAGCGTGTGAGATCCCACCCGTAGAGAAGACTGTGTTTCGGTCCCTGTTCCACCAGTTTGATGTTGGACGTGCAGATGCCAGCAGCATCGACCCGGGCCAGCATCTGTTGCGGTCCGGGTCGAGGAACTGGTACTTCACGTATCTGGAGATGGTCAAAGCCGGTCCCATCCAGCACCAACGCCCGCATTTCGTCAGGATAAGAAATCGTATCTTCTAGCACTATTCTCCTCCATTAGGCCGTGTTGACATTTTGTCTTTGCCCTCTGAGACTCCAGCGAAGAGTCTGATGATGTCTCTCTGGTGCCGATTCAAATGTCAACACTACCTAGCAACTGGAAATCTGAATCTGATCTAATAAACCCTCGACGAGCGTGCGATCGCCCACGCCGGTCCCTTCCTGCATTGCCGTGGCTGTCCCACAAGCCACGACCCGGCGTGCGGTTTCGACCGGGTCGCATTCGTCGGTGATGGCCCACAGCAATCCCGCCAAAGCCGCATCACCAGCGCCAACCGGGCTACGAGCGGGGACCGGCGGCGGGGTGGCCATCAGCGTCTTGCCGTCCGCAGCTAGCACCAGTCCTTGGGCGCCACGTGTCATGGCTACGAGCGGCACGCCGTAGGCCTGCAAGTGGTGGGCAGCAGTGCAGTGCTCTTCGTCGCTACGCAGGGGCGTTCCCAACAATTCAGAGGCTTCTTCGCTGTTAGGTTTGATGGCAAAGGGGTGAGCGGTTAACCCCTCACGGTATGCGGGGCCGCTTGTGTCCAAGAGCGCGCGCCCGCCGCATTCTTGCACCTGCTGGATCAAATTGGCGTAAAGGTCTGACGGCGCGCCGGGTGGCATGCTGCCGCAAAACGCCCATAAGTCGCCTGGGCCAGCCAACTGATCGATTTGATCCTGTAAATCAGCCAAATGCTGGGTAGCAACGCTGGGGCCGGGTTCATTGATCTTGGTGTATTGGCCGCTGGCCTCGTCAAGTAATGTGATGTTCCGGCGTGTTTCGCCCTCTACTTCAACAAAATGGACATCGAAGCCGGCCGCCCGCAGACCACTCGTCATGGTTCGTCCGGTTCCCCCTCCCATAAAGCCCGTCATTCTGCTGGGGATCCCAAGGGCCTGCAAGGCGCGTGAGACATTGATCCCTTTGCCACCCAAATCCTCACGCAGGATCCGTGCCCGGTGGACTGCGCCTGGTTTCAGCTTCGGCACGCTGAGCGTTTTGTCCAGTGTCGGGTTGAGTGTAACTGTGGTAATCATCGGTCCGTTCGGCACACCCTCAGGGTCTTGCTCCGACCCAAAGCTGGTGTTCTTCGTTGAAGTCCCAGCCTGGGGCGTCGAGGTCCAATCTGTGCCGCTCCCAATCGCTGGCGACCCGATGCAGTGTTTCATCCCACGGACGCACCCCAGATAGGCTATCAGCCGCTTCTACATTGCAGGCACCAACAGCAACCGCGGCGGTGACAGCTTCTTCGGGGGACATGTCTCGCAGCAGCCCACTCAGGAATCCGGCGATGGTGGCATCCCCGGAGCCGGCAGTGCCGACTACATCTACTTCAAAGCATGGGGCCCATAGCTCCTTGTCCGCCCAGGCGACTGGATCAGAGGGCCGGGCGGGACCTAGCGCCTCGATGCTTGGTAAGCCAGCCGTGCGTAGGTAAAATCCTCGATCTCCCAACTTGAGTGCTACGATCTTCACGCCCATTTGGAGCAGTTTCTGGCTCGTGTCAGATAACAACTGGGGCGTAATTAACGGCAGGAAGTGGGGCCCGTTGGCCGTCTGGTAAAGTTCATCGTAGATCTCTCGACGTAGCATATAAAGGATCTCTTCAATGCTGGGTAGAAACACATCCACGTAGGGCAGTGTGGATTCGATAATGGTGACCCAATTGGCGCGACCGGCTGCCGATGACGGATCGGGGAGGGCCATATCCAGTGAGGTAGTGACACCTGTCTCCTTGGCGCGACGGAAAACCTCGGTCAATTCAGCCCCATCATTTTCGTACATCAACCTCATGATGGGGGGGTAGCCGAAGTGAAAGAGACGTGCCTGTGAAAGCTGTTCATAACGCACGTCGTCCGCGCTGAACGTGTCGTTTGCGCCTGTGTAATGAAGAAAGAAACGATCGACGCCAGGTGGGCTGAGCACAACGGTATAGGAGGTGCTGACACGCTCGTCCACTACCATCCCACTGGCCGGGCCTGGACCATAAGAACCGACGATCTCCTTGATGACTTGGCCTAATACGTCGTCGCCCACCTTTCCCATCAGTCGCGTCTCGATGCCCAGTTTGGTCAGGGCCAGCCCGGTGTTGGACACGGGGCCGCCGGTGCAGAAGGTGGCGGGACCTACTTCCGTGAGACGGCCCGGCAAGAAGGCCTGCGCGACCCTGTCTTCGGAGATATCGGTCAAATCGGGAATCATATCCAGGCAGAGATGCCCAGCCACCACAACGTCATAGGTTTCAGTCACTGAACGACCTCCTGCAGAGCTTTCGGGTCCTATTGCGCTATTTGTTCAGCCTCTCCCTAGTCACCCACGCGGGACCATACGATATCCATGTCCTCCCTGGTGCCAAGGCCTTGCCGCAGCAGCTCCAGGAGTTCCGGGTCGGCTCCGGCGCGTTCAAATACATCCAGCGTGGCCAGGTTTATGTAGTAGTCCTGATCTTCGATATCTTCTTCTTCGAGTTGATCGATCAAGAATTGGAGTTGGGTTTGGCTGATTGTACCCAATAACGCACCTGTCTTTTTGTCGCGGAGCTCAATCATTGTCGCATCCTCCTATTCTGCCCGCTAGCGCTCTACCTCGCGAGCCAAGGTGAAAAGATCCTCCAGACTTTCGTACATATGGACATACAGTTTGTATCCGTGGTCGTAGTGGGACCTGTTTTCCAAATTGGGCTCCCATCGACCCGCCGCCCTAACCAGCCTTTGGGCAGCTTCCTCTGGAGAGGGGTAAAAGCCCACCGCCGTGCCGGCCAGGATGGCGGCCCCCAGACATGCCTGTTCTTCAGTGGTCATGGTCATCACCGGCACTCCCAGGACGTCGGCCTTGATCTGGTTCCAGAGCGGGCTGCGCGCGCCCCCGCCCAAAGCCCGGATCTCCGTCACGGCTATCCCCAGCTCCTCCAGGATCTCCACGTTGCGCCGCAGCATGTAGGCGACTGATTCCAGAGTAGCTCGCACAAAGTGGGCTTTCGTGTGATGCAGGCCGACTCCGAACCAGACACCACGGGCGGCAGGGTTGAACTCAGGACAGGCCGCGCCCATCAGGTGTGGT
>JAUVPY010000123.1 GCA_030598425.1 Anaerolineae bacterium | reverse complement strand
GTGAATCTGAGATCCACCATCTGTACCTCTTTCCCCATTTTAACTACGTCTGCGACTGTCTTCGACATGACGATTGACCTCCTTATATTGCAGTCGATTTGGTGTAACATAGAAGATGCCGAGATAACGACGCAATATCATTATAGACTAGCCTACCCCCTGCCGTCTAGTACCCAAATGGGTCATTTTTCTTTGATATTGACACAGCGAAGCCACCCTCCTATAATGGTTTGGCTCATACGCCGGATTTGCAGAATGGCTTTAATGACTTCCGAACACAATCCTTATCTGCTCTTGTGTGAGCAGTTGGACGATGTAGAGATATGCGAGCTGCTGTCATCGGTTGGGTTTGCCGATTGGCGCGCTGCCTACTATTGCCTGGGGCGCATAGCGGATGATTCCCAGACAAAGCGGGTTCTTGCTGCGCTCCTCCCTCATTTTTTGGCAACGCTCGCCGGTGCGGCAAATCCCGATCGTGTATTGGTCAGCTTTGAACGCTTCGCGCACGCCGTTCCTGATCGACGTGCTTTGTTTGAATATCTTGCTAACAGCCCACGCGCAGTTGAGATATTGGTGACGCTGTTTGCGAGCAGCCAGTTTCTTACCGAGATTCTCCTGCGTAATCCCGAGTATTTCGAGCGGCTTTTGGAATACAAGCGCCTCGCGCAGCCAAAGAGCGTGGGGCAACTCTATCGGGAAGCTCAGACTACCTTAGACCTGTCAGGTCTTGCCGTTGATCAACTGAATGCCCTGCGCAGTTTCCAGCATTGGGAGTTGCTGCGCATCGGCGCATGCGATTTGCTTGACCTGCTCGACTTCCTCACCGTGACAACGCAGCTCTCCAATTTGGCCGACAGCCTGGTGCAGGCCAGCCTGATAATTTCCGCCGCTAAATCAAACACCGAGGTGGATGGCTTTGCGGTGATTGGCCTGGGCAAGCTGGGCGGCCGGGAACTGAACTACAGCTCGGACATTGATCTCGTGTTTCTGGCTGGGTCCGATGCCACCGCCTATAGGCATCTTGGCGAGCGGTTAATCGACGCGCTGGCACACCCGACGGATGAAGGGTTTCTCTACCGGGTGGACATGCGCCTGCGTCCGTGGGGGCGGACCGGTGCACTGGTATCGTCGCTGGATGGGTACCTGAACTATTTGGAGCAATACGCGCGCTTGTGGGAAAAACAGGCGTTGCTCAAGGCTCGAGTAATCGCCGGCGATGAGACGGTTGGGAACGAGTTGCTGCGTCGGGCGGAGCCGTTGCTGTTCGAACTGGCCCCCGCAGACATCCGCGCTGAAGTGCACGCGATGAAACAACGTACCGAGGCCCATCTGCGGCAACGTGGTCGCGACTGGGGCGAGGTCAAGTTGGGCGCCGGCTCGATCCGCGACGCCGAGTTTGTCACCCAGTATCTGCAGTTGGCGTACGGAGGGCAATATCCCGAAATCCGTAGCGCCAACACCCTTGACGCGCTGGCGCGTCTGTCAGAATCCGGGCTTCTATCGAGGGATGAAGGCCTGGTTCTGAGCGATGGATATGTCTTCTTACGCACGGTTGAGCACCATTTGCAGATGATGCATTACCGACAAACCAACAGCTTGCCCAGTGACCCGGACGCACTAGCCCGCCTGGCACGGCGGCTAGGCTTCACGGGCGAGGCGGCAGGCGACCACTTCCTGGCCCGTTATCAGCAACACGGCGCGGCCATTCGCGCCGTCTACCTACGGCACTTAAGAGGCGAAAATCTGGAGAAATCGGCTGTCCCATCCACGTCATCGTTGGCGTCCGATATCCGTCAGCATATGGGACGTATGGATTCATCCTACGCAGCCACCTTCGACGAGCAGGAAATCAGGCGTCACGCCACCCTGGCGGAACACCTTGATGATGACCACCTGGTTGAGGTGGACGCTGTGCCTCTTGAGGATGGGCGCTGGCGTGTCACGATTGTCGGGTATGATTACCCCGGCGAACTCTCTCTGATCTGTGGGTTGCTGTTCGTACACGGCTTCAGCATCTACGATGGGCACGTCTTCACCTATGAGCCACTGGCTAGTCAGCCATCTCAACCTGCCCCAGAGCGCCGTCAGTCACAACCTCGACGCCGGGTGCCCCACGGGACCGGGGGCACGGACTCGCGGCGGAAGATCGTGGATGTTTTTACCGTGAGCCCAGTCCAGGGAGAGGTCACATCAGACACCTGGTCGTTCTATGCCGAAGAGTTGGCGGGCCTGCTGCGGCTGATGCACGCCGGTCAGCGACGTGAGGCGCGGGGGCAATTGGCCAAACGCGTTGCCGTCGCCTTGCGCGAAATTGGCAGCCCTGTAGCGACACTCTATCCCGTTGACATAGAAATTGACAACACTACTTCCAGCCGGTACACACTCCTCCACATCGAGGCGCCGGATACCGTCGGTTTTCTTTATGAGTTTACCAATGCGCTGGCCTTAAGTCGCATTTACATTGCGCGCGTGACGGTCGACTCGATCGGCAACCGCGTGCACGACACGCTCTACGTCACCGATGCGGACGGACGCAAAATTACTGCTCCAGACAAGCAGCGGGAACTACGCGCCGCAACAGTTCTGATCAAACATTTTACCCATCTGCTTCCCCAGTCTCCGAATCCAGAGGCTGCTCTGCTGCACTTCCGTGAGTTTATCGGGCAACGGTTCACACAATCAGATTGGCCAGACGAGCTTGCTTCACTCGAGCGGCCAGAAGTGCTCAACGCACTCGCGCGGCTGCTGGGCGTTAGTGATTTTCTCTGGGACGATTTCTTGCGCATGCAATATGCTAACCTCTTCCCCGTGGTGCGTGATGTGGATGCACTCGACACGGCGAAATCCAGGAAGCAGTTACAGGCGGAGCTGGAGGCCGAGCTGCACGTCGTCCATGATGGGCCACAAACGCCATCCGAGGACGCCCCTTGGCGTTCAACGTTGAATGCCTTCAAAGACCGCGAGATGTTTCGCGTGGATATGCGACACATTATGGGACACACTGAAGAATTCTGGGAATTCTCACAAGAACTCAGCGACTTGGCCGAGGTCGTTGTGAATGCAGCTTACCATCTTTGCCATGAGGACTTACGTACCCAGTTCGGCACCCCCTGCCTTGAGGATGGGCAGGTCTCTCAGATGAGCGTCTGCGCGCTTGGGAAATTCGGGGGTCGCGAACTCGGTTTTGCCTCAGACATCGAGTTGATGTTTATATACGCCGGGAATGGCAAAACCACCGGTCCCAACATCATCACGACCTCTGAGTTCTACGAAAAAGTGGTTCAGATGTTTGTCAGCGCCATCCAGGCCAAACGAGAGGGCATCTTCGAGATAGACTTGCAGTTGCGTCCTTACGGAAAGTCGAGCAACTTGGCGGTGTCGCTGGATGCCTTCCGGCGTTACTTCGCGCCGGAGGGCCCGGCCTGGGCATACGAGCGGCAGGCGCTGGTCAAGCTGCGCACGGTCGCAGGCGATACCAATTTGGGCGGACCTGTGGAGATGTTGCGTGACGAGTTCGTCTACAGCGGTGAACCGTTCGATGTCACTGCTATGCGCGCTATGCGTGAGCGGCAGATCAGACACCTGGTGATTGGAGGTACTTTCAACGCCAAATATAGCCCCGGCGGATTGGTGGATGTCGAGTATCTGGTACAAGGCTTACAGATCACACATGGATATCGTTATGCTGATCTTCGCCTCACCAACACGCGTGAGGTCATGGCCGCTCTGACGGCCGAAGGAATACTGGCGGATGATGACTACGTGCAATTGCGCAAGGCCCACACCTTCCTAAGATGGTTGATGGATGCCCTACGCATGGTGCGCGGGAATGCCAAAGATTTGACGGTCCCCCCTGATGACAGTGAGGAGTTCGCCTTCCTGGCTCGCCGTCTGCGCTATGGGAGCGACCTGGCACAACTGCGAGGTGACTTGGCGCGCTATACTGCCTCGGTGCAGGAACTTGACGCGCGACTGTTGGGGTGATTCGTTATCATACAAGACACGAAAGATGTGATAAAGCGAGGTGGAAGCAATGAACAACGAAATCGAGGACGTTCGCGAAGATGAAGTAACAGAAGAAGAGCGGATTACGGGTGGCGTGGGCAACGTAACTGCTCAGACCCTCTCCATCCGCATGGGTGGCGCTGGCGACGTGAAGGCCGAATCGGTAGACATCACGCAGGGGACTGCCCGCAACGTGGAAGCCACCAACGTCACCCTGCGTCAGGCAGGTGCACAATCGGTCGTGGCTGAGAACTTAGTGATTCGCCAGGGTGGCGCACTGAGGGCGCAAGCGGATCATATGGAGATATCCCAGGGGGGCGTCGCCTTTGCTCAAACGCAGGCGACTAATCTCAACGCGTCGCGCGTCGGCTTCGCGCTATCTGGAGGCGATGTGACGATGGATCAGGCGGCCGCTCGGGTGGTGTTAGCCCGTGGTGACGTGACAATGGACCAGTCCGGGGCGGTGGTACTTGCCGCGCGCAGCGTGAAAGCCAAGAACTGCGGGACGCTCCTACTTCTGGCCGGCCAGGTGGAAGGGGAGGTTACCGCGGCCTTCGGCCCGCGCGAAGCGGCCGTCTTTGGCGCGGTGGCGGGAACGGTAGCCGGGCTGGTGCTCTTGCTCGGCCGATTGGTGCGCCGCCGGAGGTAACGTAATAGACGCGCGTGAGGTCTAGGAGGCCGGGTCTGGCGCGGCGCTAAGTATCTGCACCAGGCCGGTACTGCCATCAAGAAGAACCAAGTCTCCGTTTTGAAAGCGGCTGGTAGCGTCGGGGATGTTGGCTACGGCTGGCAGGCCAAATTCCCGTGTGATGATGGACCCGTGTGATAGGAGGCCCCCTGTCTCCACGATCAGGCCACGCGCCTTAAGGAAAATCGGGAACCAGGCAGTATCCGTGGAAGGGGTGACCAGGATCGCCCCTTCTTGCATGTGGGCCAAATCCTGTGGCCGGTGGAGGACGATAACCTGCCCCTGTACCTGTCCAGGACTGACCGGCAAACCCGATAGCACCGACGATAGCGGGGTCCCCATTAATCCGTGGCCCGGTACCATTCGCGGTACGTCCGACTCGCGCATCGTGTAGGGCATCTCAGTTGCGGTGTATGTCTGGTAGACTTCGCGACGGGCACGCACCAGCGCTGGCATAGTGGGTCCTACCTCGGCTGAGGCCATCAAGGCTCGCTCAACCTCTTGCATGGTGAGCCAAGAATAATCCCTTGGCTCGGCTAGCCAGCCACGGGCAACCCATCGTTCGGCCAGCTTCAGGTCCCAGGACCGACAATCGGTCATTGATTCGCCGTATAGCATGCGCAGTTGCGCGCGCATCTTCGTCAGGCGGCCCAAGCGCTTGATGACCAGACTGGCCAACCGGTAGCGCAACCTATCTAATCCCCTCGCAGGTTTCAGGCTTGCCCGCAGTCGTATGTCTTCACCCGGTAATTGACCAGTGTCGTGTGCATTGTCACTGATCCCTGGCTGACCAGGCAACGCTTCGAATTCGGATATGTGAGCCACCGTGGCCAGCAATGACGATGTGTCTTCACCGTAACGGGGCCAGCCTGGGTCGGCCTCGAAGGTGGCGGACTGACCGTGTTGTGCTACGAAACCGTCAAAGTCGGCCAAAAAAGGAGTGCCGGCCAAGGCCTGGCGATAGTCAGCAAAGCCGCGGTTGGGTTCTGATAGGTAGTGCCGGACCTGGTCGTCAGCCTGGGCGATTCTTGCCAACTCCAGGAGCGTATGTCCCTGCCGGGCGCCACCCGTGGTGATGCTTTTGCTGATTGCTTCTCTTGCAAGTTGCTCCACCTCGTCGGTAAGGGGGCCTAAGGTCTGAGCAAGTGCGCTGTAGGTGGCCACGGCGGCTGCGGACAATACGAAATCGGCTTCTGCCATCTGGCTGCCCAATTGGGTACGGAGGCGAAAGCGCGCCAGCAAGCTGGCGGGTGACGCCTTGGCCCAGTCAGTGGCGGACAGCGAACTACGTACCTCGTCTGAGAGGCGTTTGAAGCGACTCAGCTTGGCCCTGACAGGCAACCCACGCAATAGCAACCTGATGATTGGCCGGCGAGATTTCCACATCTGGCGCCAGTCTATGGTGTGGCCTGGCCCTTTCGTGGCTGAAAATTCGGCATGACCGATAACCCACAACACGCCGTCCGGGCTCAGTCCACTTTGCGCCAGCAGGCGACGAGCCAGGGTTAAATTGAGATAGGGTCGTCCGTAGATGATTTTCAGATATGGCCCAACCTCGTCCACACTGAATCCCAGACGCTCGAAAAAAGAAAGAGCTTTGGCTTGAGTGCGCTCCAACAACGAGGCGCACAGAGGCGAGGGGAGGTCGGGCAGGAACTCACGGATGTCAGATCGAGTCCATTCCACGTCGAACGGGACGGCATCCCCGGTCAGGCCAGTGATAGGACGCGACTGAAAGAAGAGAATCTCCTCGTCCTCTTCCAGGTTTTCCCCGGTCATGGCCCATTCCACATCCTGTGGGGCTCCCATCAATGCCTCAATGTGCTCCAGGTATTGGGCCAGCCTTCGCAGTTGGGATTCTGACAGCGGGCCACGACCATCGCCTACAAGGGGGACATCGTGTCCCGTCTTGGCCGGGCTCACCATGTATGCGGTGTCGCCTGGTGTCCAGTCCAGCAAGGCGTAGTCAGGCGGACGTTTGGTCAAGTGGTAGCGGGCAGGTGAGATCTCTCCACTGGCAAGGAATCCCGCGTGTCCAAAAGTCGCCTCCACGACCATTTCGTCGCGGGCGCCCGATAGAGGGTTGATGGTGAAGGCAACGCCAGCCACTGCTGGCTGGATATAGGGCTGAATGAGCACGGCCAGCCGGATGGATTGGATAGGAATACCGTGTTGGCGGCGATAATCCAATGCCGGTTTGGAGAGGGCAGACGCCCAACATCGGCTTAGACTGATGGGCACCATCTCGCGGGGGACCCCTAACTCGGACACGTGGATGCCTGAGAACGTGTGCCGGGGGGTGTCTTCGTCGATGGCGGACGACCGAACGGCGAAGGACTCGACGTCAGGAAAGGTCTCGGCCAGCCGAGCCTTCAGGGCGTCCATCAATTCGGGCGCCATTGG
>JAUVPY010000389.1 GCA_030598425.1 Anaerolineae bacterium | reverse complement strand
CCTAGAGCCTACCCCCACTCAGTTTTTCCCAACTGAGGTTCCTTCAGCAACACCGACTGAGACGCCTACGCCTACCGGCACGTTTACGCCTATACCTACCAACACGCCGATTTCGACTCCCACCGGCACCCCACCGCCGACCGACACACCTACTTTAGTGCCGGCCACTGCTACTTTTACACTAACGCCAACCGCGACCGACACCCCTACGCTTACACCCACAGTTGAACCCACCGAGGTGCCTACCGAGGTACCCACTGAACAGCCCACTGAGACACCCACGGAAGAGCCTACCGAGGTGCCTACCGAGGTACCCACTGAACAGCCTACTGAGGTGCCCACTGAACGGCCACCCACTGATAAGCCTACTGAGGTACCCACCGAGATGCCCACTAGACAGCTCATCGTGGTACCTAACTCAGATCGGTAGCTACTGTTAATGTGGCATTGTCAATCTACTCAGATTATATAATTTGTGGGAATGGTGACAGTTAATTGCGGGGGGTGAGTTGGTCCAGCCGATTGACACATCCACCCAATGCAGGTATACTTAAGGTGTACATCTGCCGCATATAGGGAACATCGTTGTACCGTGCTGAAGAAGGAGTGGGAGGTGTGTCGGGTCGGGCAGATTGTGATGCTGGTCCTCACCACCAGCTTAGTTGTTGCGTGTGGCCAGACTGTTGCGTCACCCTTGTCTGGAAAGACCGCTAACAATAGCACGCCAACTTATACACGCTATCCTACCTATACACCTTATCCTACCTACACACCTTATCCAACTTACACGCTATCCCCCCTCACGGCTGATGTCGGATCGCTTGTTTGGCCCAACGGCCCCCGCGATGACGTAATCTCGTGGATCGACGCTGCTGACTTTGTCGGCACCGAGATGATCATTGAGGGGACCGTAATCCAAACTCACAACTCAGGCAAGGCAGTCTTCCTCAACTTCGCAGAAGATTACCAAGGATCCTTCAGCATCGTTGTCTTTCCAGAGGACTGGCACAAGTTTCCCGCACCGCCTGAAACGCTTTTTTACGGACGTAGGGTTAGAGCCCAGGGGCTGATCGAGGAATACCAAGGTGCACCCGAAATCGTGGTGCGTGACCCGTGGCAAATTGAGGTCGCGCTGACCTTGGGCCAAGAAGAAGTCTGCGAGTGCGGTACGCCAGTTGTGACTCAAGTCGTTGTCACGGCCACGCCATCAGCGAGGGAGGAGCTAGCCTTAACAAGCGAGCCGGCCGTACCGACCGCTGGTGTGACTGAGTCCCCACCAGCGATCGAGGTGGTCAACTGGCAAGACGCGGCTGCCTTTGCCGGGAAAACGGTCATCGTTGAGGGTCGGGTAATTGCCACCTATAACTCGGGCAAGGTCGTCTTCTTGAACTTTGATGAAGACTATCAGCGTACCTTCAAAGTGGTCATCTTCCCCGATGCCTGGCCGCTGTTCCCGCAGCCACCTGAAGATATGTATCAGGATCAGTTGGTGCAGGTGACAGGCCAAGTCAAAATGTACCAGGGAGCGCCCGAAATCATCGTCGAAACACCCGACGCTATCTACATCCTGGAGTAGTGGGCCATGTCGTTACTTTCGTGGTTGCTAGTCATTCTGGCCGGGTTGAGCCTGGCCGCAATGGTCGTTTCGATCACCATAGCCAACCGGTCGGCGCGTGAGGCGCGGTCGACTATCTTCCCTATTGTGCGCGAAGAGGAGACCGTTCGCGCCCGACGTGCCCGCATCGCGACCAGCGTCACGGGGGTGATTGCAGCTATCATGGCGGGGGCGTTTTTCTTGAGCGGACAATTGCCTTCACTAAGCATCCCGGTTCCACAGTTGCCTGCAGGATTCGTCGCAATTGTCGAGTCGCCCGTCGCGGAAAAAGAGACTCCAGCCGCACCAACTGAAACACCCCTTCCCCCGACGGAGGAGCAGCAAACCCCAACCCGCAGCCCGGTGGCGCCTGCTACCGACCAGCCGCCGGCTGCGGCAACAACCCCGCTTCCGCCGGCCACGTCTGCCGCAGTACCGCCAACCCTCACCCCTACAGCAGCCGACCCTACTTCTACGTTGGCACCGTCGGCTACGTCCACCTCTGTACCCGCTTCACCGACGGCAACCGTTTCTCCCGTCCCGGCTCCGGCCAGCGTACAAATGGGACCAATAGCCTTCACCACACAGATCAGCGACCGCCGCGAACCGATCAGTCCGACTACCGTCTTCTCCGACACGGTGAGCCGGGTGTATGCTGCCTTCCCCTACAATGGGATGCGCAATGGCCTTACCTGGACCCATATCTGGTACTTTGACGACGTCGAATTCAGCCGCGGTGAGGAGACCTGGGAGTGGGGCAGCGCCGACCGGTCATATGTCTTCACCAAATTGGTCGGCTCTGGAGATTACCGCCTTGAACTTTTTGTGAACGACGACCTGGTTGCCAGCAACGCGTTCACAGTACGCGGGCCTGCAGCCGTCGGCGGCCCGTCGACTCGAGAGAGGCCAGAGGGCACCGCGACGCCTGAGAGCCCCTAACACGGTGAAAGTTGCGATTGTCCACGACTGGCTCAACCAATTGGGTGGGGCCGAGGGCGTGCTTGAGACGTTGGTCGAGATGTTCCCCGAGGCACCCGTGTTTACCACCATTTATTGGCGTCGTGGCATGCCCACCCGCTATCAGAGCTGGGATATCCGAACCACCTGGCTGGACCGCGCCCCCTTTATCTATCGGTACCATCAGCCCTATCTGCCTCTTTACCCCACGGCAGTACAAAGCATAGACCTGCGGGCTTACGACCTCATCATCTCTAACAAGAGCGGATTTTGCCACGGCGTCGCCACCGACTCGCAGCAACTACACATAGACTATTGCCTGACCCCTACCCGTTACGTTTGGGATTATGCCAGCTACGCTGCACGTGAGGGCTTCGGCCGGGCGGCAGACATCCTGATGAGGCCCATTATCGGCCGCCTGCAATCCTGGGACCGGCGCGCTGCCGACGGCGTGGACCATTTCGTCGCCATCTCGCGCGAGGTGCAGGCACGCATCGCCCGCTTCTACGAGCGGGATTCCACCATCATATACCCGCCCGTAGACACTGACCGTTACCGTCCCAGCCCGGATCCGCCCAGCGACTATTTCCTGGTTGTCTCGCGGCTCATTCCTTACAAACGGATCGACCTAGCAGTGCGGGCCTGCACGGAATTGGGCGTGCCCCTGATCGTGGGTGGCGAGGGCCGCGACCGGGCAGCGCTGGAAGACATGGCCGGGCCGACGATCCGGTTTGTGGGCCGCGTGGGCGACGACGAGCTGGGTGACTTGCTGGCCCACTGCCGGGCCTTCATCTTCCCCGGGTACGAGGACTTCGGCATCACCCCCGTCGAAGCCCAAGCCGCCGGGCGGCCGGTTATCGCCTACGCGGCTGGAGGCGCGCTGGACACGGTGATTGACGGCGAAACCGGCGTGTTCTTCCAAGAGCAGACGCCCGAATCACTAGCCGACGCCATCTGCCGGCTGGACTCGACCGGCTTCGACCCGATTGCTATCCGTCAAAACGCCGAGCGTTTCAGCGTGGCTCGTTTCAAGTGGGAACTAGGTACCTTCATCCAGGACAAATGGCGCGAGTTCGCGGAAGTTGACGACTCACATTATTTGACCTAAACTTAAATCTGGCCAGGTATGCTGCTTACGTAGTCCATATCTTTCTATACCTGCTGCGCCTAAATG
>JAUVPY010000067.1 GCA_030598425.1 Anaerolineae bacterium | reverse complement strand
GCGACCCATCTGGGTGACGTCCTGATGGACCGCATGCGCGAGATGGAAGGTCGGCATCCGATCATCGGCGAGGTTCGCGGTGAAGGCTGTCTTCTCGGCATGGAATTGGTCAAGGACAAAGAGACCAGGGAACCCTTTGAAGAGGCAGGCCGCCAGGTCTATCAAAAGGCCTTTGGCAAGGGAGTGGCCTGGATACCGGCCTGGCACATCCTGCGCATGTCGCCGCCCATGATCATGCAGGAGGAGGTGGCGCTCAAGGCCATGGACATCATCGAAGAGTCGATCTATGAGGTAGAGAAAGAGTTTGGCTACTGAGGCGTACACCTCGGCTTATCGGACAATCACCGGCGGGATCTTCGACTTCGGCTTCTGCGACAGCATTCTCCAGATGTACGCAGCCCCTTTTCAGAGCCCTTTCAGCAGACAGTTGACTGGGCACCGAATATGCAGTATACTGACTTTTGTTTCTGATTCCCACGCTTTTGGATTTGCCTCAACTGCGCCTGTATTTGCTTTGTTTGTACCAACGCTGAAACACACTCGCACCTTGACTCCATCACGCCGTGGCTAACGCCAACCGGTAGAGTGCGCGGTCTATTCGGAAACATAGTCGAGGTGGAGCACGGGTTACCGTGTCTCCACACAACAGCGCACGCGGTGAGGCAGATGCGTGTGATTGTCGCAACCGAGACGTAGTCGGCGCCGGTGGATTTGAGAGAGGAGGTGAGGCCGCCTTAAAAAAACAGAACCACAACCTGTCGTATTCCCAGCTCCGTAGCAAGTGACCAGGCATAGGCAGCCTCAAGGACGACAGGCGGTTATCCGACCAGTAAGCTGTAGTGAGTAAGGAGGAGAGAACCAATGTTTAAATCCAACAAGTGGTGGCTGCTGCTGGTTAGTCTGGTCGTTTTCAGTTTGGCCCTCTCGGCGTGTGCGGTACCCACCCCAGCCCCCCCGGCTGCCGAGGAGCCGTCTGCTGAGGAGCCCCCTTCCGAGGAGATGGCTGAAGCTGAACCGGTCCGCATCGCCGTTTTCCACCCGGTACTCGGCAACACCTACACCAAGGCCGTGGGCGATGGTGTGGCCGATTCGGCGGCGAAGCTGGGTGGCACAGTCGAGGTCTTTGGCGCTGACCCACCCTTTGATGCCACCTCGCAATCGAACCAGATCCAGGACGCGATTGTCTCAGGAAACTTTGACGTCTTCGTCATCTATGCGGTGGATGGGAACGCCGTTGTGCCGGACGTGGAAGACGCCATCGAGGCGGGCATCAAGGTGGTTGCCGCAGACGTCGTCATCGGGCCAGACGCCCGGACGTATGAGCCCTGCTGTGGTATCGAGTCGTATATCGGCCGTACAGGCATTGATCACGGCACCTTCCTGGGCGAGATGATCGTCCGCGCCTGCGACACCGTGGAAGAGAAACCGTGCAAGGTTGGATACCTGAATGGTGTGCAAGCGTTAACCATTGATCAAGACCGGGTCGAAGCCGTCGAAACAGTGCTCCAGGATCATCCGGATATCGAAATCGTGGCCAACCAGGAAGCTTTCTACCTGCAGGACACGGGCTATGAAGTCTCGCAGAACATGCTTCAAGCCAGCCCAGATATTGATGTCTTCGCCACCTCTGGCGACCAGATGATGCTGGGCGCCGAGCAGGCTGTCGCTGATGCCGGGCTCGAAGGCCAGATTCTTCTGCTCGGCAACGGGACCGGCGAGCGTGGTTATGAAGCGATGAAAGAGGGACGCTTCTGGGCTAACTACGCCGACATACCCTACACAATGGGTCAGCTCGCCGGCGAGATAGCGATCAAGGCGGTCCGTGGCGAAGAAGTGCCGCGGTCTGTCAAGAACGACGAGCAGAAGCCGCCGCTTCCGCCCGATGGCCCGATCATCACACAGGAGAACGTAGACCAATTTGAACCCCAGTGGTAATCACATGGTTCAAGAACGTGGGGTTGAGGGGCCGAACGCTCCCCAACCCCACGTCGAAGCGCGCGGCATCAGCAAACGCTTCGGGGGCGTGCAGGCCCTTATTGACATAAACCTCACCGTTGAGCAAGGCTCGATCCACGGACTGGTTGGCGAGAACGGCGCTGGCAAGTCCACGCTGGGCAAGATCATCAGCGGGGCCCTTCGCCAGGACGAGGGCGAGTTCGTGGTGGATGGTCGGCCAGCACACTACACGTCACCCCGTGATGCGCTGGCCGGCGGCATCACCATGATCCAGCAAGAGATCGCGCTGGTGCCAAAGCTCAGCGTGCTCGAAAACGTCTTTCTTGGCATTGAGAGCAATCGAGCTGGGGTAGTTCAAAACAGGGACACCCGGCGGCGCTTCGAAGAATTGATCACCAGGTCTGACTTTGATCTGCCAGCCGACGTCCCGGTCTCAAGTTTGAGTGTCGCTGACCAGAAGAAGGTCGAAATCCTGAAGGCCGTGGCCAGGAACGCCCGGCTGATCGTGATGGACGAGCCGACTGCGGCCCTGCCGGACGACGAAACCGCGAAGCTCATCGAGATCGTTCGGGGCCTGCGCGAAGCCGGAACGACGATTGTCTACGTCTCTCACTTCCTGGAAGAAGTGCTGAGCGTAGCTGATACGGTGACCGTGCTCCGAAATGGCGAGTTGATCCGAACTTCCCCTGCACAGGACGAGACACCTGAGAGCCTGGTCACGGCGATGCTCGGTCGCTCTGTGTCCCTGGCCTTCCCACCCAAGAGCTTTCCAGCGCCCGACGCGCCAGTCGTGCTCTCGGTTAAGAATGTCTCACGTCGAGGCGGTATCGAGGATATCGCCTTCGACATTCGCGCTGGCGAGATTGTGGGGCTGGCCGGGCTGGTTGGCAGCGGCCGGTCGGAAGTGGCCAGAACGATCTTCGGGGCGGACCGGCGAGACACGGGTGTGATTGAGATTGATGGTCAACCGGTCAAGATCGACTCGCCGGGTGAGGCAGTCGGGGCCGGCATCGCCCTGCTTCCGGAGAGCCGCAAGGATCAGGGCCTGCTGATGAAGCTGGTCGTCGGCCACAATGTCTCGCTCCCCCATTTGAACACCGTCAGCCAGGGAATCGTGATACAGGGCCGTCGCGAACTACGTGAGACCACCGAGCTGCTCGAGCACCTGGACGTCAGGCCGCCGCAAGCGTCGATACGTGTGGATAGTCTCTCGGGAGGCAACCAGCAAAAGGTCCTGTTTGCCAAGTGGTTGTTCCGACGCCCCCGGCTTCTGATCGCCGATGAGCCAACGCATGGCGTCGACGTGGGTGCCAAACGGGCGATATATAACCTGATCACAAGGCTGGCTGAGGAAGGTATGGGTGTGTTGTTGATCTCCTCGGAACTGGAAGAGGTGCTCGGCCTGGCTCATCGTGTGTTGGTTATGCGTCGCGGTAGGATAGTCGCAGAGTTTGAGGATCGCCCAGGCGACCGCTCCGCGCTGTCAGAGGATGCTGTGATGCGCGCTGCCTTCGCTACGGACTAGAAGACACAGGGAAGAAGGTATAAAAACAGTGACAGGCGACGATATGCCGCGAGTGGCCAGCACCGACCAGCAGGGACCGATGCAGCTTGCGTTTGGCGTATTGCGCGAATATGGCATTATCTTTGCATTCCTCGTGGTCTTTGTGACCTTGAGTCTTATGACGTCCGCCTTCTTCACCACGCGGAACATGCTGAACGTTCTCGACCAGTCGGCGCAGGTCGGCCTGGTTGCCTTAGGGGCAACGGTGACGATTATCGGCGGGGGCTTTGACCTTTCCTCCGGTGCGATCTTCGCGGCTGCGGGGGCGACAGCGGCGCTTATTGCCAGACAGGGCTATCCGGCTGCGGGACTGGCCGCGGGCATGCTGGTCGGTCTCATACTGGGGTCCATCAACGGCGGCTTGATCTCTGGACTTCGGATCAACTCGTTTGTTGCGACGCTTGCTACGGCCCTTGTCATCCGTGGCTTTGCTTTTGTCCTGACGGGCGGGCTCCTGATCCAGATCGAGGACCCAGGATTTGCCTTTCTGGGGCGTGGCAGGTTTCTGGATGCCAAGATACCCGTGTACTTCTTCTTCGGTTTTGCGCTATTTGTGTGGTTTCTGCTTTCACGAACAACCTTTGGACGATACGTGTATGCCATTGGGGGTAATGAGGAAGCCGCCCGCCTGTCTGGAGTCCGCACCTCGCTCGTCCGCACGACCACCTTCGCCATCAGCGGCCTCAGCGCCGGGATTGCTGGCGTGATTGGCGCTTCGCGCATCGCGACCGGTCAGGCGAATGTCGGCACGGCCATCACGCTCAGCGCCATCGCCGCGGTGGTGATCGGAGGGACCAGTATCACAGGCGGTGAGGGCGCAGTCTGGCGCACGCTTTTCGGCGTCTTGCTCCTGCAATTGATCTCGAACGGGCTGAACATTCTCAACGTTCCGCCATTTTACCAGTTGATCGTCCAGGGCAGCGTCATCCTGTTTGCGGTGGCCTTGGACGCCTTGAGGCATCGCAGCCCGTAGTGGTTCTCGGCGCGTAAGATATTCCTTATTCTGAATTTTACTCTAACAGGGGAGGTCCCAATGTACAGACTCAGCACGGACGTAGGCGGGACGTTCACCGACGGCGTGTTGCTAGACGAATCCACCGGCCAGATTCGGCTCAGCAAGGTTTTATCAACGCCTGCCAATCCCGCAATCGGAACCATCGAGTGCATAGAGAGATTTGACGTCAGTTTGGAGGAGGTCTCTTTTTTGGCGCACGGCACCACCGTGGTCATCAATGCGCTCATTGAGGGCACCGGGGCCAAGACGGCGCTAATTACGACCGAGGGATTCCGGGATATCCTGGAGATCGGACGCAGCAACCGGCTTGAGATGTACGATGCGCTCTACAGGAAACCCGATCCCCTGGTTCCCAGGCACCTGCGTTTCGGCATCAAGGAACGCCTCAGCGCCGCCGGCGAAGTCCTGGTTCCCCTGGAGGTCGGGAATCTGGACCAGATCATCGCAGACATGAAGCGGCACCAGGTTGAGGCCGTGGCCGTCTGTCTGCTCAACGCCTACTCGAACCCGGAGCACGAGGATAAGATAGGGAAGCTGCTCCAGGAGCGTTACCCGGAAGTCACCTATTCCCTGTCTCATCTCATCACCAGGCGTTACTATGAATATGAGAGGACGAGCACGACGGTTCAAAACGCCTACGTCACGCCCTTGGTTGGAAGCTATCTGCGTCACCTGGAGGAGGAACTTGCCAAGCGCAGCTTCGAAAACGTGCTCCAGATCATGCAGTCCAACGGCGGCATCATGACGTCCACTGTGGCCCGGAACATGCCCATCGCCATGGTGGAATCGGGCCCGGCCGCGGGTGCCATCGGCGCTTCCCAACTGGCTGGCCTGATTGGCTATGAGAACGTCATCGCCTATGACATGGGCGGTACAACGGCAAAGACGGCCATCATCACCGGTGGTATGCCAGAAACCACGGACACGTATGCGGTGTTTGAGCGCCCCATCCTGCTGCCCGTTACCGATCTGAGAGAGATTGGCGCCGGTGGCGGTAGCATCGCCTGGATTGACGAGGCGGGAGCTCTCCACGTTGGGCCGCAGAGCGCAGGCGCGGCCCCCGGCCCCGCCTGTTACAAGGGTGGCGGGACGGAGCCGACGGTGACCGATGCCGACCTGCATCTGGGTTTCCTCAATCCCGACTACTTCCTGGGAGGGGAGATGGACATCGCCCCAGAGTTGGCCCAGGAAGCCGTTGGCAAGATCGCCAGCTATTACGACATTTCTGTGGATGAAGCCGCACTCGGGATCATTAGGATTGTCAACAGCAATATGTCGGCGCTTCTCCAATCCATCAGCGTCAAACGCGGTTACGATCCGAGGGAATTTGCGCTGGTGGCCTTTGGCGGGGCAGGCCCGATCCACGCGGCGGCCATCGCTCAAGAGATGAATATCCCAACCGTCATCGTACCTTTGAACTCAGGGGTCTTTTCGGCCTGGGGTATGCTCATGGCGGATCTCAGGCACGATTTCGCTCTAACCCACATCCAGGCGGTCGACGAGGCCGAAGTCGGTCAGATCAACGCTATGTTCAAGGATCTCGAATCGAGACTCAGAGAGATATTTAAGCAGGAAAACGTCCCCGACGAAGACATCGTCGTGACTTACGAGATGGACCTGCGCTATCTCGGCCAAGAGCATAGCTTGACTGTGGCTGTGCCCGGCAACTTCACCGAGGCCGACAAGGCCACCGCCGGCCAGGCCTTTGACGATCTGCATTATTCGGTCTACGGGCATAACGCCCCGGAAGAGTCCAAGGTGATGGTCTCGCTCAAGGCCATCGGCATCGGCAAGGTGAAGAAACCCGAATTGCAGGCCATCCCCAAGGGCGGCTCCACACCGGCGTCCGACGCCGAGATCGGAAGGCGACGGGTCTATCGCGGTGAGGGTCAATATGAGGAGTTCAGCGTCTTCAGGCGCGACAAACTCCTGGCCGAGAACGTTATTCACGGCCCGGCCGTTGTTGAGGAGACCACGGCGACCACGGTCGTCGAGAGCGATCAGGTATGCAACGTAGACCAGTACGGCAACCTGGTTATCAACCGAAAGTAGGAGAGGATATCATGACAGTAGATCCCATTACCCTCGAGGTCATTCGCAATCGTTTGATCGCCGCCAGCGGCGACATCAGGCGCGTTGTAGAGAGAGCGGCCTACAGCCCGGTGCTCTACGAGGTCATCGATTTCAGTTGCGCCCTGCTGGACGCCGAGGCAAACCTGGTCGCCGAGACGCCCGGGCTGCCCATCTTCCTGGCCAATCTGACCTATTCGGTCCGGTCCACCTACGAGACCATCGGGCGTGATAATCTCAAGCCCGGGGACGTCATCCTGTGCAACGACCCGTACAACGGCGGGTTCACCCATTGCCCCGATATCGTGGTTCTGTGTCCAGCCTTCTACGAGGGCGAAATCCATGGCTGGGCTGCCTTTAGGGGACACACGGTAGACATGGGAGGCATCTACCCCGGCGGATGGTACGCGAACACGACTGAGGTCTTCCAGGAAGGGTTCCGGCTGCCACCCGTCAAGATCTGGATGGAGGGAAATCCCAACGAGGACGTTTTCCGTCTGATCCGGGCCAATACCCGCGTTCCGGTTTCGGTTTTGGGGGACATACGGGCCATGATCGCCGGTGTGCGGACTGGAAGCCAACGCCTGCTGGACGTCATCGAAAAGTACGGTTTGGAGACCACGCTGGGGTCCATAGCGGAGATCTTGGAGCAGGGAGACACGCTGGCCCGGGCAGCCCTGTCAAGAATACCCAATGGCACTTATTCGGCCCAGGCCGTGCTGGACGGCGACGGCAACGACGACGCTCCTCTCAGCCAGAAACTGCTGCTGAAGCTCAAGATTACGGTCGAAGATGAAAAGATGATCGTTGACTTTACCGGCACCAGCCCCCAGAGCATCGGGCCGATGAATACCCCGGAGCCGTCCACCATCTCGGCCGCCCGATACGGTTTTAAGATTATCACCACACCCTACCTGCCCAGCAACGAGGGCTCTTTTAGACCGCTGGAAGTGATCATTCCCGAGGGCAGCATCTTGAAGCCCAATTTCCCTGCGGCAACCGCCATGTGGCCCACACCGATCACCACCATCCCCGATCTGATGCTGCGGGCCGTTGCCCCGGCCGTCCCGGAGCAGGTTCGAGGCGGCCACTTTGGCGACTCCATGGCGGACTTCATTTACGGCACCGACCCCCGGACGGGCCAATACTACGTATGTGCCGAAGGGGATGCGGGTGGCTACGGCGGCCAACACAACCGGGATGGCGCGCCGGCCCTGTTCTCCATGGCTCTGGGCGATACTTACAACGTACCTGTCGAGGTGGCCGAAATCCGATATCCGTGGCTGGTAGAGCGGTTCGAGCTGAACCAGGACACCGGCGGCCCGGGCAAGTACCGGGGTGGATTGGGCGCCCGCAGGGACTATCGGGTCATCGGCCACGACGCCGGCATGACGGTCACCACGGATCGGGTCCTCAACACGCCTCCCTGGGGTATCTTCGGCGGCAAGGAAGGGCGACCGAGCATTACCAGGGTCTACAGGACGGACGGCGGTGAAGAGGAATGGCGCAAGGTCTCCAACCTGCCCCTCAAGGACGGGGATTTGGTGAGTTTTCAGACGGGCGGCGGCGGGGGGTATGGTTCACCCCTGGAGCGGGACCCCGAAATGGTCCTCCAGGACGTGATCAACGAATATATCTCGGCGGCGAGTGCCAGGGACGATTACGGGGTTGTCATCAAGGAACCGGAGATGCAGGTGGATCAAGAGGCGACCCAAAAGTTGCGGGAAGAGATGAAGGCGTCTCAAGGGGGTTGATACCTTGCCCTCAAAGATCAAATTCACCTTTGAACGGGGCGGAGAGTTGGTTGTCGACCTGCTGCCTGAGGCCGCTCCCAAGACCATAGAGCGAGTCCTTGAGGTGCTGCCACTTGACTGCACGGTGTACCACACCCGCTGGTGCGGACGGGAGATCAATTTCCCGATTGAGAGCAATAGACCGGTTCCCAGGGAAAACCAGACCGCCACGGCTAACACCGGGGACGTGATCTACTGGAAAGAGTGGGAGACTGAAGAGAATCCGCCCCAGGCGCTGGCCATCTACTACGGGGCTGAAGTCATCCGTGATCATCGTGGCTTTCTGCCCGTCAACGTATTTGCCCGCGTCTCCCAGGACCAATGGCCCCAGATCGAAGAGATCGGAATCAGGGTCTGGCAACAGGGCATCGAACAGATACACATCGAAGTGGTGGAGGATTAGGTCGGCTTTCCATGGCCGAGGAGTTTTCTGGTACAACATTTGTCGTACACGCCCCCTACGCTCAGCGTGGAAAAGGGCCGCTTTCGGGCGGTCCTTTTTGCGTATGGCAAATCCATTCTTTATTTGATGACAGTAGGGGCTTTCTCAGGTATACTGGTGCGGGAATATCCTCTGCAAGAGGTGCAGATTGTGATCAAGGATGGTAAAACTATGCGGGAGAACACGGGTCTAGTAGAGCGCGAACAAACAGATTACCTTC
>JAUVPY010000061.1 GCA_030598425.1 Anaerolineae bacterium | reverse complement strand
GTCGCCGAATATACCTACCTGGCCCCCAACACCACTCCCTTCGCCGAGGTGGACGGCGAGCCGAGCACGCCCAATTTCGCCTATGGCTATGTGGCCCAGTCGGTAGAGGTGGAGATAGATGCCGCAACCGGCTCCATCCACGTCACGCGCGTCGTCTCTGCCGATGATGTGGGCAGGGCAATCAATCCCCAGCAGGTGGTGGGCCAGATTGAGGGCGCGATTGTCCAAGCTCAGGGTTATGCGGTGCTGGAGAGCTTTCAGATGGAGGACGGGTACGTGCTGACCTCACAGCTCAGCACTTACTTAATCCCTGGCGTGCTCGACATCCCGGATCGGGTTGATTCGATCATCGTGGAAAACCCTGAACCACGTGGACCCTTCGGCGTGCGCGGTATGGCCGAGATGCCTTACCTGCCGCTGGCCCCGGCACTGATTGCCGCTGTCCACAATGCGACCGGCGTATGGTTCGACGATTTTCCGCTAACCCCGGAGCGCGTGCTGCACGGGCTAGGTAAGATCTGAGCGATATCTATGGCCATTCCTGTATCCCAAACAGCCGCTGAGGTGCATCTGCGCGAGAGCCACCGCACCTTTTGGCTTGAAGTGCTATTGCTGGTGGTCATCACAGCCATCGCCGTATTCTTGCGCTACCACAAGATTGGACAGGTGCCGCCTGGCCTTAACTCCGATGAGGCCGTCGGCGCTGTGGGCGCTCTGGAGACGTTGCGCCGTGGACCGCAGTTATACTACGAGGGACAGGGTGGCGGTGGCTCGCTGGGCTTTTACATCGCGGCCATTGGCTTCGCCATCTTTGGGCCTAGTGTGGAAACTATTCGCGGCACGGCCGCCTTCGTCGGGGTCGTTGGGGTGGTGGCGGCTTACTTTGCCACCCGTGAGATGTTCCGGAAATCCACAGGGCTGAACCGCGCTCGGATTCTGGCCGCTCTCACGGCGCTGGGTTTGGCTACCTCGCTGTGGCACACGCAGAGTAGCCGCGTTGCCTTTGCTGCCATCGCCGTGCCCTTTCTGCAATTGCCAGGCAATTACTTCCTGTGGCGTGGCCTAAACACCGGCCGCCGGATTCACTTTGTCATCAGCGGCGTCTTCCTGGCTTCGCTGATGTACATCTATTTGTCCGGCAGCTTTGCCCCTTTCGTGTATCTTTTCTTCTTCTTGCTTCAGTGGTTAGTCACCATCGTCCAATCCCATCTTCCGCAACGAGATCCCCGCGACGTGCCGCCGCCTCTCATCAAACAGCACTTCTGGAATCTCGTGATCTGCGCTGGTGTCGCTTTCGCTCTCTTCCTACCGATGCTCTACTTCTACGCCACTGCGCCTGATTTGGCCACCGAGCGCGCGCAGCAGGCCCTGTTCACCAACCCCCGCATTAATCAAGGAGATCCGTGGGGCACGTTGTGGCACAGCACGTGGGGCAATCTGGCTGCCTTTGGCCTCTCCCCAAGCTGGTTCCAGGGCCGGCCCCCGCCCAATCTCATCCTGCCTACACCAATGTCGTTACTCTTTGTGTTGGGACTCGTCATCAGTTTACGGCGGGTGGCTCAGCCACCGTATCTGTTCGTCCTGGTCTATTGGGGCGCAATGCTGTTACCCAGCATCCTCACACCTGATGCGATCCCTCACCCGCTAAGAGCGGTTGGGGCAGCTCCGGCTGTGTACACGCTTGTTGCTATTGGGGTGATGGGGATTGTCGACTTTGGATTGCGGGCAGTGGACTGGGGATCGCACCTGGCGGGGAGCGCATCAAAGGCAAGGGCCGTACGTCGCCAGCTATGGGGAATCGGTTTTCTAATACCAGCCGCTGTGTTGTTGGCATTGGGGCTGGTGGTAGGTCGGCCTTTGTATCAGAGCTTCCGTCACTATTTCGTTGAGTGGCCCAAAACCTATGAAGCCAAGGCTGGCTATCACGTGTATGCCGTGAAGCTGGCACAAGAAATGTCCAAGGAGACCAACCCGCAGGCGACTTTCTTGTTGCCTCGCAACACCGCTGCTGGCGACGTGAACCCTAATTACACGGTGATGTTCCTCTATGATGGCCAGGCCGGCTATGCTTGGCTGATAGATGACGAGAACACATTAGAGGCGACAATGAACGAGGCTGTCCAGGGACGCGACCTCGTCCACGTCGTCCGCTGGAAGACGTCCAAGCACACCTCTGCGGACCCCAAAGAGGTGATTCGTTACTACCTCGAGAAGCACGGGGCGTTCGTCGAGAAGCAATCTTTCGAATACTTCGACATTGAAACCTATCGACTCGATGAGCTGGAGGCGGACCTGGCCGACGGGCCTCTCGCTCCAACTTCTATTGACTTCGGCGGGTGGCTCGAGCTGACGGGGATCGCGTATGGCGACGCCTCGGGAGCAGAAGAACCTGGAACACCATCCGTCCCCGCCGGAGACATGCTGTGGGTACGTCTCCGCTTACGGGCGACGGCGCCCATAGACAAAGAACTGAAGGCTTCGGTCATCGTGACTGACAGCGCAGGCCACATGGTAGGCCAGATCGATAAGCTGCTGTTGAACAACTTTCTTCATCAGGATTCAGAAGATTGGGAACCGGGCACCGAAGTAGACGCCTACTTCCTGATCCCGGTCGATCCCGCCTCCGCCCCGGGAGACTATCGTCTGGGTCTGGCTATCTACGATGCGGACAGCCTTGCCCGCCTGCCAAGCGCATCCGGGGATGCGGCTCAGGTGGTGACGCTGGGGAGCGTTGGGGTCCGGCCCGATCTGTCGCCACCACCCACCGAAGCGTTGGGCATTAACCTGGCACTGGACCAGCCAGTTGCTGACGAGCTAACCTTGCTTGGTCTGGCCTTGGCTGTTGGTGAGACGCTGCGGCCCGGAGAGCGGGCATCGCTGGCGCTGCTCTGGCGCGCCGACGAGGTCCCGTCCGACGACTATCGGGCGTCTCTGTGGGTAACTCAGGGCGACGATGCCTGGCCTCTCACCGACTCGCTGCCGTTGGCCGGGGTGGATTACCCGGCCAGTCGCTGGGAAGCCGGACAGGTCGTACGCGGCTGGTTTGATGGGCAGGTGCCACTGGCTATGGACAGTGGCGATTACGCTCTAGAAGTGCATGTTGCCGACCCATATGAGACCCCCATAGCGAAAGTACCTCTGGGCACTGTGCGCGTCCAAGGCTGGCCCCGCCAATTCGAAACACCGCCGATGCAGAACAATCTCGGTGCTAACTTTTCCGATCAGACCGGATTATTGGGCTACGATGTGGGAATCGATCATTCGACAGAGGACCAGGAACAGGAAAGCGTAGTCATCACCCTATACTGGCACGCTCTCTCCGAAATGGACGCCAACTACACCACCTTCGTTCACCTGCTCAGTGAAACGGGGCAAGTAGTGAGTCAGGTGGATCACGTACCAGGTGATGGCGCTTTCCCCACCACCGGTTGGCTCCCGGGCGAGATTATTGTCGACGAGTTTGTGGTGCCTTTGCCAAAGGATGAGACGCCAGCTTCCTTGCAGCTCGAAATAGGCATCTACGACACGGCGACGGGCGAGCGGCTGCTGGTGGTTGATCCGCCCCCAATGGGTGACCACATTCTTCTACCAGACAGGATTCCGGTCGGGCCTTGAAACCTGGTCAGCCGCAATCGAATGGGGCAAGCGATCGTGCTGAGGATTAGATTTCCTGACCGATACGAACTTAAATATCTTCTGGACAGAAACCAGTATGAGCAGGTTGCCAAGGCTCTGGCTACTCATATGGAGCCTGATGCTCATAGTGAGGGTGGTCGCTACTTGGTCACCAGTCTGTACTACGACACGGCTGATTACAAGGCCTACTGGGAAAAAATCAACGGATATCGATTTCGACGCAAGGTGCGTGTGCGGGTCTACAACACCGAGATAGTTTCGCCCGATAGCCTATGCTTTGTCGAGATTAAGCATCGTAGAAACAAAACGCTTCAGAAGAAACGGGTTGTACTTCCCTACTCGACAGCAGTAGCGCTCTGCGGGTCGGGCAAGGACGCATACGGACCGACTGAAGCCGACCGGCTTGTTATTGAGGAAGTCCTGTACCTGTACAATACCTTGCGGCTACAGCCAGCCTGCGTTGTCAGCTATGATCGCCTGGCCTTCGAAGGCAGCGAATATGATCCCGGTTTGCGAGTTACCTTCGATACGAACTTGAAATGTCGCACGCATGATTTGACCCTATTGTCACAGGGCTACGCCGAGAATCGCTTTTTTGCGCCCCCGCAGTGGTGTGTTATGGAAGTCAAGGTCAACAGTCGTGTGCCCTATTGGATGACTGGGGTGCTCAGCCGACATCGTTGTACGCTTCGAAGAATTAGCAAATACTGTACGGCCCTGGAACAGTCCGAGGCCGCACTCCACAGTCAACGGATCAATTATTGAGGGGAAGGAGGAAACCGCCAATGGATTTTGAAACATTTCTTTCAGGTTTGCAGGATGCCACCAACGTGTTCACCGCCCAAGATGTGTTTCTAGTGATCATCTTGAGTTTCCTGCTGGCGCTTGGGATTGGGTGGGTTTATCAGACCACCTACAAAGGTGTTGCGTACACCCAGTCGTACGTGCACACGTTGGTGCTGCTAACAATGGTAGTCGGGGTGATCATGCTTGTCATTGGTTCCAACATCGCCCGTGCCTTCACGCTAGTTGGTGCCTTGTCCATCGTTCGTTTTCGTAATGCTATCAAAGACACCCGCGATGTAGGATTCATTTTCTTTGCCATGGCAATCGGCATGGCTTGCGGCACGCGATTCTATCTGTTGGCAGTCGCAGCAACGATATTGATTGGCTTCCTCTGGTGGGCCATGTCCACAATGAACCTGTTCGCCAAGGACATCAAAGAGCAAGTTCTCAAGGTCAGACTGCCGGCCGACATGCGATACGAGTCGTTGCTCGAGGGTACGTTCACCAAATATCTCGCCCATTTCAGCCTAATCGCGGTCGAAACCGTGCAAGCGGGAACCTTGACCGAGTTAGTGTATGGTGTTGAGCTAAAGGGACAGGCCGACTCGCAAGAGTTTCTGATAGAAATACGCAGGCTCAACGACAACAACAAAGTCGCTCTTCTTACTGGATTCCACGAAGTGGATTTATAGGTCAGTAATATTCAGGTTCTCCTGCTCAAACTATGAACGTAAAGAGAACGCATAGAGCCATCATCTGGCTAGTTATCGTCGTGGGCCTCCTGCTCGGCATCAAGCAGAGTTTTCTTGCTGCTCCCGGCGGGAGTGCCAGCCCTCTGGTCATCAACGAGTTTGCGGCGATGAACACGAGTGGTCTCATCGATGAAGACGGTGACTATTCAGACTGGATCGAGATTTACAATCGTAGTAAGCTGCCCGTGAACCTGGCAGGTTGGTCGCTGACGGACGATATTGATCAAGCCGACAAATGGATCTTCCCTGAACTTACGCTGGACAGCCACGAGTATCTGGTGGTTTATGCCTCAGGGAAGGATAGAATGACCCTTGAGCCAGACTCGGGACTACATACCAATTTCAGATTGAGCGAGGGTAGCGAATTCATCGCGCTTTATAATCCGACCTCTCGCCGATTTATCGATGCGATTGAATTACAGTATCCCGAGCAGTACCCGGATGTTTCGTATGGTCGCTTTGGTGACGGACTGAGCTATGCATTCTTTGATACCCCGACGCCTGGTGGGCCTAATGACCAAGTATCTGTGCGAGAAAGTGCCGTTTCGCCGGTCGATTTCAGCGTAGAGCGTGGGATTTACGACGCACCCTTTACCCTCGAGTTGAGCACGGCCACACCCGGCGCATCCATCCGCTACACCACGGACGGCAGCGAACCGACGGAGACTTATGGCACGATCTACACTGGGCCGATCTCGATTGGCACCACCACAGCGCTGCGTGCTGTCGGCGTAAAAGCAGGCTTTTTGCCTTCATACCTGGATACCCACACTTACATCTTTCTCGACAGCGTCCTGGCCCAACCCGAGGATCCCCCGGGCTTCCCATCTACCTGGGGAATCCACAGGAACGGGGAGCCGGTGATCGCTGATTATGAGATGGACCCGGAAGTTGTCAACAACCCAAGCGATCGTGATCTAATTCGGGATGCCTTCAAGTCGATTCCGACTTTGTCGTTGGTAACTGACGTCCAGAACCTGGACATCTACGCCAATCCCGGGGAGAGAGGCGAGGCCTGGGAGCGCCCCGTCTCGGCTGAGCTTTTCTATCCAGACAGCGAGCGGCTCGGTTTTCAGACCAATGCCGGCCTCAGGGCCCAGGGGGGCGTGGGGCGTACGACGATCATACCCAAACACTCTTTTCGCCTTTTCTTCAAAGGCAAGTATGGCGCTACTAAGCTCGAATACCCGCTTTTCCCCGACTCGCCGGTAACGAGCTTCGATACCGTCACGCTCCGGGGTGGAATGAACCGAAATTACGCTGGTAAGTTAAGAGAGCCCAGAGTACACCTCAATTTGACAACCTATACGCGCGATGAATGGTTGCGTTCCTCTCAAATCGCCATGTCCGGTATTGGATCTCACGGCATGTTTGTCCATCTCTACATCAATGGTCTATATTGGGGGCTGTACAACGTTGTCGAACGACCTGACGCTTCGTTTATGTCATCATACCTCGGCGGCGAGAAGGAAGATTGGCACGTGCTCAATCATAGCGGCCTCGTGAGCGGTTCAGGCGACCGGTTTGAAACTTTGCACAGGCTGGCTGACGCCAGGGGGCTAGAAGATCCTGAGAAGTACGCCGAGATCCGGCAATACATCGACATCGCCCAATTCATCGACTACGTTATCTTGAATTTCTACAGTGGAAACGAAGATTGGGGGCCTACCAATTGGTACGCGGGCATTCGCAATCCTGATGGGAAAGCCAAATACTTCTCGTGGGATGGAGAGTTGAGCTGGATCGATGGAGCCTGGCTGTATTCATCCCCACCCGGAGCGCCCATCATCAGGACTGAGGAACTCATTAGAGCGTTAATGCAAAACCCCGATTTCAAAATGGAATTCGCGGACCGGATGTATAAGCATCTGTTCAACGATGGTGCTCTGACCGATGCTAATTCGCGGGCGCGCTGGGAGAAGATCAATGAACCTATCAACCTGGCGATTATCGCCGAGTCAGCCCGTTGGGGAGACGTACGATACGAACAGCCCATTTCCCGAACTGATTGGCTCAAGGCCTACGAGGAAGTGCTGGCTCAAATGGATGGAAATGTCGAGAAGTGGATCGCGCTGACTCGTGAGGCTGGCTACTATCCGCCTATCGATCCTCCGGCCTTTAACCAGCACGGCGGGCTTATCCCGACAGGCTTCGAGATGACTATGGCTGCTCCTGAGGGAACGATTTACTACACGACGGACGGCTCTGATCCGCGAGTTCCGGTGACAGGTACAGCCGCTTCCACCGCGTTGATTTATCAGTCTCCAGTTGTGCTCACTACGACGACGCACATCAAGGCGCGGCTTCTGGCTGGTGACGTATGGAGCGCGCTTCACGAAGCCACCTTCCGCGTTGGCGAGCCTGAAGAACGTTTACGCATTACGGAGATTATGTACAATCCGATGGGTGGAGACGACTACGAGTTCATCGAGCTGAAAAACGACGGCGATACCGAAGTGGATCTCTCAAATGTGTCTTTCGAGGGTATTACATTTTCTTTCCCGAGTGGCACGATCCTTCCCGCTGGTGAGTTTATCGTATTGGTCCAGAATCCCATCGCTTTTGCCGAGAAATACCCGGACGTCCCCGTCGGCGGCACCTATCAGGCGAGGCTCTCAGATAAAGGGGAAGAGATCATTCTGAAGGATAGGCAAGGCAATGTTCTTATCTCGGTCCCCTATGATGACGAAAATGGCTGGCCTGTCAGCCCGGACGGCCGGGGCGACTCGCTAGTCTTCATCGATCTGGATGGTGACCCGCATGACCCAAAGAACTGGCGAGCCAGTGCCGGCCTACATGGTTCCCCCGGCGCAGATGACCCTGAGCGATCGCGGTATGAGTAAGAACACTGAACTCTGTATATTCTCCTTAGGAGGCTGGGCGTGACGCTGCTCTCATCCAAGCGGTTCGTCGCACTCAACGCACTCCTGGTCTGTATCATGCTACTGATGATTGGACGCTTTGCCGCAGTCGGCTGGAATCGTATCCTGATGAATACCAACTCAGCAGATGGAGATCAAGGCGCCTATCTACAGTTGGGGCTTGACGTACGAGAACGCGGTATGATCACCGATGGCAAACGGAACCCACTTTACCCTGTTCTGATTTCCATCTTTGCTGAACGAGAGTGGCAATACTTCACCTGGGCCAAGATATTGAACCTGGGTGTTGGGTTGATGACGATCCTAGCATTGTACGCCGTGGGCTATCGTCTGTTTGACAAAGTTACTGCCATTCTGGCTGCTTTCTTGCTCAGTATTAACATGGAGTTCATTCTGCATAGCACCTTCGCTTTAGCAGAAGCCTTGCTCGTATTGTGGGTGCTGCTGGCCTGGTATGCTATGGTGCGTGCTCTGCAGAGACCTGATCAGGCCAGATACTGGATCGTAGGTGGAGGATTGGCAGGGCTAGCATACTTGACCAAAGGTACGGGACTGTTAATTGCTGTCTGTTTTGTGCTGACCGCGACACTGCTCTACGGGCCTCGTGTGTGGCGACGGCCCACATTTTGGAGCTTCGTGGCCGGCTTTGTCATTATCGCACTTCCCCTGTGGATCTACAATTGGGTCGTATTCGGCTCACCCATCTATAACTCTGCCATCAAAAATGTGATGTGGATGGGCACTGCGGAAGAGAAGTATATTGCTGACCCTGCGGAACTTCCAACGGTATGGAGCTACATCCAAGACCATAGTCTGAACGAGACCTGGAATCGTTTATGGCACGGTCTGATCGATATGCGTTTCTTCTTTGCGAAGCTGCTGTGGCCAACGCGCAGCCTGGCCTTTGACCGCTTTCTCCTGGCTGGGGGATTGGATGTGATACTTGCCCTGGTCGCTGTAACTTTGGTAGTATCCCGGCGTCTTCTGGTGCCAATCATCAAGAAGAACCGTGAAATCCTACTTCTTACTGCCGTGCTATTCATCGTGTTTTACGTTCTGTTCGGCTGGTATCTGGCTATTGCGCCATTCCCGATTCGATTCCTTCTGGTTCTGGCCCCTATCTTGATGTTACTACTATCGGCCGGGGTCGTTGGCCTGATCAGAAGTGCGTGGGCAAGCCCCAAGATCCCACGACTGGCTAAATTGGCTGGCAGCGTTATTGCCCTTCTATTTGCG
>JAUVPY010000316.1 GCA_030598425.1 Anaerolineae bacterium | reverse complement strand
GCTGATGGCGGCCACCATCTCCATTACCAGGGCAGATAGGAAGGCCACCCGCAGCACGCCCAGCGTCGCCCCGCGAAATTGTTCGCTGATCTGGGCGATGGTCTGAATCTGATTCCGGCCCCGGCCCAGCAGCTTGAGGGTGGTCAACCCCTGCAGCACGTCCAGGAAGTGAGCGCTCATCCGGCTGAGCGATGTCCACTGCCGCCGAGTCATCTGCTCGGCCACGTCGCCGATCAGGATCATAAAAATGGGGATGAGCGGCGCGGTGAGAAGCAGAACGAGACCGGTGAGGGTGTCGCGGGGGAACACAAAAAGCAAAATGGTGAGCGGCACCAGGGCGGCCAAGGCCAGTTGGGGCAGGTATTGGCTGAAGTAAGCGTCCAGGGCCTCGACGCCCTCCACGACGGTGTTGGTCAACTCGCCGCTGCGCTCGCCACGGGTGTAAGCCGGACCCAGAGCCAACAAGTGAGCCGAGAGACGCTCCCGCAGATCGGTCTTCACCCGTCCGGCCACCCGGTTGGCCGTTACCTCGCTCCCCCAGGACAGCCCGGCACGGGCCAAGCTCAGGAAAAGCAAAACCAGTAACAGCGGCCGCACCTGGGGCAGGGTACTTCCCTCCAGGAACACGTCGTTTATCACCCGAGCCAGGTACCAGGCCTGGAAAACGAGGACGACCCCGGCCAGCCAACTCAACCCCACCGTGGTGGCCAGGCCAGCCCGCGCGCCGCGTGCACTCCTTACCAGTCGCCGATCCAGATTCATACCCAACCCGCCAGTTTGGGGACAGCCTTCTCGATAGAGTCGAAATAGGGGCGAAGCCTTCTGCTCCGCCCCCTTCGCATTATCACATTGTGCTGTAGAGCGCAGCGGCGCTAATATTCAAGCGTGGATTCGCGCCCGATCCGCTCGCGGAAAACCCAGTAGGACCAGCCTTGATAGATGAGCACAACTGGCACAAGGACAAGGGCGACGATGGTCATGATCGTCAGCGTATACTGGCTTGACGCAGCGTTATAGATCGTCAGGCTCCAGGCCGGGTTGAGGCTGGAGACCATGACGCGCGGGTAGAGCCCCATGAACAAAGTGATGATGGTCAAGGCAATGGCCAGTCCGGTCATGGCGAAGGCCCACCCCTCGCGGCGGCTTCTTATGAGCCAGCCAGCCGCCAGCAAGGTGGCTACGGCCCCAACCGGGACGATCCCCGGATTGATGCCCAACCGGGTGAATATGTCGGTGGCGAAGTAGGTGGCGACCGCAAAGAGCACCGACAGGATTACGGCCGGCAGCCACAGTCTGCGGGCAGCGGAGCGGGCCCTTTCCACCATATCGCCCTTGGTCTTGAGGGTCAAGAAAATGGCTCCGTGCAAGGTCAAGACGGCGAGGGCAGCCAGGCCGCCCAACAGCGCATAAGGATTGAGCAGGGTCAAGAAGCCGCCCACGTAATTCATATCGGCATCGATGGGAACACCCCGCACGATGTTGGCGATAGCCACGCCCCAGAGCAGCGGCGTTACCAGGCTTCCGACGAATATCATCCAATCCCACAAACTGCGCCAATCTGGATGTCTGTCCTTGCTGCGAAACTCGAAGGCCACGCCACGTACGATGAGGGCCAGCAGCATCAGAAACAAGGCCAGATAGAAACCGCTGAACAGAGTAGCATACCAGTTGGGGAAAGCGGCGAACATGGCCCCCCCGGCGGTGATCAACCACACCTCATTCCCATCCCAATGCGGGCCGATCGTATTGATGATAACCCGGCGGTCCTTATCATCCTTGCCCAAGAAAAGCAACAGAACCCCCACCCCGTAGTCAAACCCTTCCAGAAAGAAATAGCCAATAAACAAGACGGCGATCAAAATGAACCAAACTGTGTTCAGATCCATGGCATACCTCCCTCCATCACCCGGCTCCTGCGGGGGCGAGAATTTCCTCAGGCCCCTCTGATTCGCCCCTGGCGTACTTCCTCAGCAGGTATACGTCAGCGACCATCAGCGCGCCGTAAATCAGCGTGAAACCTACAAACGAAAGCAGCACCAATCCGCCTGGGACGGTGCTCGAGACCCCGTCGGCCGTCAGTTGCAGCCCAAAGACAATCCACGGCTGACGGCCTATTTCGGCAAACAGCCAGCCGGTGGTGTTGGCTATATAGGGCAGGGCAATCGCCCAAAGGAGCACTCGCAAGTACCAGGTTTTACCCTCATACTTCTCTTTCAGCACCAGGTACAGGCCGTACAGCGCCAGGAGGAGCATCAGAAAACCGGCTCCGACCATGATGCGGAAGGTCCAATAGCTGATGGCTATGGGTGGCGCGTAATTACCTGGGCCGTATATCCCTTCATATTCGGCCTCAAGCTGATTGATGCCTTTCACCTCTCCGGTAAAGCGGTTGTGAGCCAGGAAGCTCAGCATGCCCGGAATCCGGAAAGCAACCACATCCCGTCGCTCGGGCTCATTGCCAATGGTTAGCAAGGAAAAAGAAGCCGGGTTCTCGCTGTTCCACAGCGCCTCGGCTGCCGCCAACTTCATGGGCTGTGTCTGAGCCATATGCTGTGTTTGGCTATGTCCTGCCAGGATCACCAAGACCGTTCCGATGATGGCATAGACGATCGCTATCCGGAAAGAGCGCCGGAATGGCTTCAGATCCAATCTCTTTTTGCGCAGGTGGTAGGCACTGATGCCCAACACAAAGAAGGCAGCCGTCGTGATGCCGGCCGCCAACACGTGCGGGAATTGCACCCAAACTTGTGGATTGGTGATCAAGGCGAAGAAGTCGGTCATCTCGGCCCGGCCATCGTTGATGGTATACCCCACCGGATGCTGCATGAAAGAGTTGGCGACCAGGATCCAGAACGCCGAGATACTGGACCCGATGGCCACCAGCCACATAACCCCCGCGTGTAACCCCCTGGAGAGCTTGTCCCAGCCAAATATCCAGATGCCCAGGAAGGTTGACTCTAGGAAAAAGGCCAACAGAGCCTCAATCGCCAGGGGAGCGCCGAAGACGTCCCCGACGAAGCGGGAAAACTCCGACCAGTTCATCCCAAACTGGAACTCCAGGGCAATGCCGGTTACCACGCCAATCGCAAAATTGATCAGGAACAATTTGCCCCAGAACTTCGTCATCCATTTGTAGGTCTCGTCACCGGTGCGTACATAAGCAGTCTCTATGATAGCGATCAGGATTGAGAGCCCCAACGTCAAAGGGATAAAGAAGAAGTGGTATATGGTAGTCATGGCGAATTGCCATCGAGCGACGGCGAGTGAGTCTATAATGACTTGCATTATTCATACTCCTCCTTCCTACTCTTGGGAGTCGTCCGGGTGGTGGAATGAAATAAACTGGTTCTGGCGCAGCAACTGGGAGATTCCGCTCGATTTGATGGGTAACACGCGGGCGTTGGCGAAGTATTCAAAATCAAAGGCGGTGCGCTGGTCGGCGCTAAGGTCGGGCACCGGCATCAAACGCGCGCTCAAGGGCTTATTCAGCGTGATGGCTATCGTCGCCACGTCGAGCAGGATGCCGGCCAGTTCGTCAACGCCGACGTCTCCCGGCAAGGGCACGGTGTCGGGTCCGGCTCCACACACCGTGGAGTAAAGCAGCAGACTATCGACCCCGTACAGGCCGTTGTCGGCCCGGGCGGCCAGCACGCTATCTTCCAGCACGGGGAACATCAGGCCCGAGTAGCCACAGCGCGGAAAACTGGCCTGGCGCAGACAGTTGGTGATAAAGGCCGCACCGAAAAGCGTGCCGGAACCACCGAAGCGGTCAATCCCCAAGTGCTCAATGGCGGCACCGATACTGGTCGTCTGGCCGGGGTAGGGGGCCAGGGAGAAGTCGATACCGCCGAAGTCCAGGCCGTGCTCATCCGCCAACTGGTCGGCCACAGCCACAAGTTGGGCGGTGGCGTTCTCAAAGGCCTCGATCAGGTTATGGCGCGCGTCCTCCAGCGTGTCGGCCTGGCTAAACGCAGATACGGCCAGATCAGCCGCCTGGGTGGCAAAGGCGAAGCGGTCGGGGCCGCCATCGTGATAGGCGATCGGGAAGAAAGGAGAGCCAGGCGGACAATTGGCCAGCGCCGCAAAACGCAGCGTGCCAAAGCCTTGAGGCGTGTTCCGCGAAACCTGGCGAATGGCCTCAGCGCTGGCCTGAACTGCCGCCAGGTTGATGCCCGCGTCCACCGAAGCCAGCGCCACCGTGGCAAACACCCGCTCAGTGTGGCTGAGCACGTCAGGCAGGCGCTGAATGGGCTCAAGGGCCGCATCCGGGCGATCGGCTATCACAGGGCCGATGGAGACAAAGTCGATGCCACCCTCGGCACAGATCGCTTCGAGCGCCTGGGCCATATCGACGACCTGGGTGGCGGTGGGATCGCCCAACACCTGGGTGAACGGGGT
>JAUVPY010000308.1 GCA_030598425.1 Anaerolineae bacterium | reverse complement strand
TCACGAGGCCCACGACGAGTGAGTCCTTTTTTCATCCCGATGATGTTGTCCGATACACCAGCGGCTCAAGTTTCGATTGAATACGGACTACGCGGCCCAAGCATGTCCATCGTCACGGCCTGCGCTACCGGCACCAATGCCGTCGGCGAGGCATTTGAGATGGTGGCTCGGGGCGCGGCCGACGCGATGTTGACCGGCGGCACTGAGGCGGGCCTCCATCCTATGACGGTTGCCGGTTTTAACGTTATGGGCGCTCTCTCCACCCACAACGACGACCCGGCTGGCGCCTGCCGCCCCTTCGAAGCTAACCGGGATGGATTTGTCGTGAGCGAGGGCGCCGCGGTTCTGGTGATCGAGGAACTGGAGCACGCCCTGGCGCGCGGCGCGACGATCCGTGCTGAAATCGTAGGCTATGGCGCCTCAGTGGACGGCAACCACTTGGCGGCCCCTCTGGAGTCGGGTGAGGGGGCACGCCTGGCGATGCAAAGCGCGCTGGACCGCGCCGGACTGGACTCAGAAGACATCGACTACATCAATGCACACGGCACTGCCACTCGGCTCAACGATCCGTCCGAGACTAAGGCCATCAAAACCCTGATGGGTGAGCACGCCTACAACATCGCCGTCAGTTCCAGCAAGTCGATGACGGGCCACCTGCTGGCCGGGGCAGGGGCGCTGGAAGCGCTGATTTGCGTAAAAGTGCTGGAAGATGGTATTATCCCCCCCACAATTAACTACGACACCCCCGACCCGGATTGCGATCTCGACTACGTACCCAACGAGGCACGGGAAGCCGAGGTGCAAGTGGCCATATCTAACTCCTTCGGATTCGGCGGCCACAACGGGTGTGTAGTTCTGCGCCGATACGAAGAATAGCATCGGCATCCAAGTTCGCAGGCCAACGTCGGGGCCATAAAGAGTATCGGAAGTCCTTCGTGCTATGTCCCGCTTCGTTGAGGCACGCACTGCGATGAGGGTATGCGTGGTTGCCTATCCCTCATCGGCTGTGCGTTTCTACTTTTTGGGGCGCGAGGGCTCTTCGGGAGGAGGCGCGTGATAATGGCTCGATACGCACACATATGTGGCTGGGGGATGAGTGTGCCCGAGCACGTGATGACCAACGATGACTGGGCACAACGGGTCGACACGTCCGATGAGTGGATCCGTTCGCGGACGGGTATCGCCGAACGACGCATTGCAGCCGAAGGGGAAACGACGTTGACCCTATCCCTGGATGCAGCACGCAAGGCGCTAGACGTAGCCAAGATCTCGCCAGCCCAACTGGATTTAATTATCGTCGCCACGGTCACGCCAGAACACCTTATGCCGGCCACGGCGTGTCTCGTCCAAGATAGCCTGGGAGCGGTGAACGCCGGCGCATTCGATCTAAGCGCCGGCTGCTCAGGCTTTGTCTACGCTCTCGCCTTAGCGGCTGATACCATCCGCGCCGGAAGCAGCCAGCACGTCATGGTCATCGGTGGCGAGACCTTGTCGCGCATCATCGATTGGAACGACCGAGATACCTGCGTCCTCTTTGGCGATGGTGCCGGAGCGGTTGTGGTCAGTGTCAGCGAACTGCCGGGTGGCATTCTGTCCAGCGCACTGGGCTCCGACGGTTCCGGCGGAGACCATTTGATACTCCCTGCCGGCGGGAGCAAGATCCCGCCCAGCCAGGAAACAATTGAGCAAGGACTCCACTACCTCCGCATGAACGGGCGCGAAGTCTTCCGCTTTGCCACCCGAACCATGGACAAGGCAACTCGCCTGGCTTGCCAAAAAGCCAACGTGCCTCTGGACGATGTGACACTGTTCGTTCCCCACCAGGCCAACATCCGCATCATCAAATCGGCCGCACGCTCGCTCAAGCTCGAAAACGACCGGGTCGTTACCAATCTCGACCGCTATGGCAATACGTCGGCGGCCTCGATCCCCATTGCCCTGGTCGAAGCGATCGAGGCTGGTCGCGTCCATCGTAATGACTACCTGGTACTGGTGGGCTTTGGCGCCGGCCTGACCTGGGGTGCGATTGTGCTGCAATGGGGTGTGCCACTACCGGTGAAGCCCGCTCCCTGGTATCTGCGCATGTACCGCTGGCTGTATTATCGCTGGGCCCGCATCCGCTCCTGGGGCGCCCGTCAGCGACGGCGCGCCGAAGATTGGCTGCCCTTCAATGGGCGCAACGGCTACCATCGCAACGGCACATCGCCCGCGCTGCCGCCCGCGCCCGCCAAGCCCGAGCGCGAGGTTGAGCCGCTGCCGGTGCCGGAGCCGGAGACCGACGGACAGAAGGAACCGGTGGCCGAGGGTGAGAAAGAGTAGGGTGGTTGGATGGTTGGGTAAGGCTGGCCCTCACTAGAGGTTCGTGCCGTAGCTCAATCTTGTTGCTGGTAGCTTAAACAAGATAACCAAAGACAGCCCCATTCTTTGACAGAAGAGAAGGCGGCTCAGAGCGTGTGCTTTTCGCTCGTGAGCCGTTTTCGTATGTTTCCCGCCCTGGTTCAGTTAAAGGGAGTTTGTTATTCCACAGGCCCGTTCCAGCCAGTACCACGCTGCCGACGGGCCGGTGGGGTCGGCGCCTCCTTCTACGCGCCGCAGGCGAAAGTCTGACTCGAACAGCCGCCGCACCTGGTCGGGCGTAACGCCCATCTGCGTAAAGCGTCCCTGGCGTGGGCCGAAGGCGTAGAGCATAAAGCGCGCGCCGGGACATAACAATCGTCGCAGTTGACCCCGGTAGCGGACCCAACCCTCGTCGTCGAGGGCGTGGAAGCAGCCGATGTCGAGGGCCAGATCAAATGGGGGCTGGAGGAAATCGAGCCGGGTGACGTCGGCGGTGTAGAAGTCCACCGACAGCCCGGATTCTTGCGCTTTGCGGCGGGCCTTGCGGACCGCTGTCGCCGCCAGATCGACACCCACCACCTCCCAGCCGTGTCGGGCCAGGTAGAGGCTGTTGGTGCCCGTGCCACATCCCAAATCTAAGGCGCGGCCAGGCTTCAACGCATCGGGGCCTTCGATGGCCTCAACCACCTCGGGCGGGGTAACGCCAGTGTCCCAGGGCGGATTGAAGTAATACCATGAGTTGTAGAGCAGGCGTTGTAGCATTTCGTACCCTTCTGTCATCTAGGTCAAGAACAACAGACGCGCACGCAGAGCGTGTAACGGATTAGATCAGGTGCCACGCACTTCGCAGACCGCTTAAGGCTGAGGATATAGAAGTGCTTCATCGAAGAAGCTGATCACCCGCGCTTCATACTCGCCGGGCCAGGTCTGGATATAGCCACCGTGCCCAACTCCGGGAACAACCCATAAGGACTTGGGCTCACCGGCGGCGACGAATTGCTCGTGGGCACGACCACTAGCCACCTCGTGCTCGCCGAAAATGAGAAACACCGGGCGTGGGCTGATACGTCCAATGGCGTCGATGGGGCTGATCAGGCGGGCATCAACGCCGGTGTAGAAACGGTAGAAAAGGAGGATAACCCGGTAGTAGAATTCTGCGAGAAGGGAGTTATCTCCGCCTGTGTTCGCGATGTCGTGGCCTAGGTTGAAGAAATTGCCCTCAGAAACCACGGCCTGAACGCCATCCAATTGCGCAGCGCTGAGGATTGCCGTGGCACCTCCGACTGAATAACCCAGCACCCCAACCCGATCTGAGCGCACGTCCGGCCGGGCCTGGACGAAGGCCAGTGCTCCCGCCACGTCTTGAACTTCGTTGTAACCGGCGGTGAATACGGCGTCGGGGCTGGCACAATAACGAGGGTCGATCAGTAGCACGCCATAGCCATGGCGGGCCAGCATTGCTCCCTGGTCGAGCATACCATCGCGTGAGTGGCCGAATCCAGGGATCAGAATCACGGCCGCCCCGTTCTCGGAAGGCAACCACCAGGCCTTGTATCGCACGGTGTCCGTATTTCCTGGTGGGGTGAAGGTCACCTCCTGGTAATCAAGAATGCCAACATCAAGGGGGCTGCGATGGGGACCGGAACAGCCGGGGTGGGACAGGGCGTGAGCATAGCGCCGACTGATTTCAATCCCAATGCCCAGGATTCCCAAAACGGTCAGCAGTGCGGTCCAGAGAAGGAGCAGCCCCCACCGAACCAATCTCGATCGAAAGGAAAGCGAATGTCGCCTCAGACGTGACATTTCACGATTATACGGGACGGACGATGGCCTTGTCAAGAGATGGTCGAATTTTGCTTCGGCTTGCGTTTAGCATCATGACTGCAATTACTGGTTCTTCAGGTAAACTCTAGAATCATCCTTAGTCTTCTGTCGAGCCTAGAAGTTCGCGCTAGCGACATCCAAATAAGTTCTGCTGCATGATCGCTGCGTTTCCGTCCGGAGATTTAGCAGCTCAGCCACCAGGACTTATTGTCTCTGTACGTAACTACTCAGGTGCAACGCACTTTCAGCCCGCTTTGGAGCCGGATCCAGTCAAGTAGGCCGCTATAATCGTGTAAACCAAGTG
>JAUVPY010000423.1 GCA_030598425.1 Anaerolineae bacterium | reverse complement strand
CAGAAAGTGCGCTACGCGGCCCCGGCTGTAACAGCGGCGGCAACAGCGCCAGCAGCCGCAGCGGCAGGAGATTGACGCCATGAAACAAACGTGGATCAGGTCTGTGTTACCTTCGAAAGCCAGGCAGAAACAGATAGTGGGGGTTTTGCTTCTGCTGGCGTTAAGCGTTTCTCTGGCGGGTTGCGAGTTACCCGTCAAAATTTGCGGCGACCAAAAGTGCGACACGGCGCGCGGTGAGACCTACGAATGGTGTTCGCGAGACTGCCGCTGCGGCAACGGCGACTGCGACGCCAACGAGAACCCGGAAACGTGTCCTAATGACTGTTTCTGTGGTGACGGGCGTTGCCAACAGGCGTACGGTGAGACTTCGGAAACTTGCCCGGGTGACTGCCCCGCCGCGTGCGGCGATGGGGTGTGCGACAAGGAAGGGGGCGAGACCCCCTGGTCTTGTGAGGTGGACTGTGGGGACGCTTGTGGAGACGGGGTTTGCCAGCCGGAGTACGGCGAGTTTGGGTCGACCTGTTCCAAAGACTGCGCCAGATAAGACAACCCCTGGTAGTAACGACTTCAGTCGTTCTGTAGAGCCTGGTAGCTACGACTTCAGTCGTCTTGTAGAGTCTGGTAGTAACGACTTCAGTCGTCCCATCTGCAAATTCATACAGGCTCGCAGCCCAACTCGGATTCTCTCTCCACACTCAATGATTTGGGGCGGAGAGTAGATGCACTTTATCTTCGAACGACGACCTGTCAGGCCTTGCGATACCTGACAGGTCTTTATTCAAAGGAAGTAAAACATGTCGAAGGCAAACATCGTGGTCGTCGGCAGTTCTAACATGGACATCTTCTGTTATACCGACCACTTGCCTGAGCCGGGTGAAACCCTCATAGGCGACCGCTACTGGATGACGTTGGGTGGCAAAGGGGCCAACCAGGCCGTCGGCGCGCGCCGATTGGGCGCGGAGGTGACGCTGGTGGGCCGGGTGGGTGACGACCTGTTCGGACAACGCATGTTGGACAATTTCAGTTCCCACGGCATGGCGCTCGATCACATCCAGGTTGATAGGGAAGCCGGGTCGGGCGTGGCCTTGATCTTGGTGGACAAACAGGCCGAAAACAGCCTCGTGGTCGTGCCTGGTGCGAATATGCGTATCGCTCCGGCTGACGTGGAGGCTGCCGCCAGGGTGCTACGCGCCGCCGACGTGCTGCTGATGCAGTTGGAAATCCCCCTGGAAACCATCCAACGAGCGGTGGACATCGCGCACGAGGGAGACACTTTGTGTGTCCTCAACCCGGCCCCGGCTCGTCCCTTGCCCGACGTCATCCTCGAGAAAGTCCATCTGCTCACCCCCAACCAAAGCGAGGCCAGGGTGTTAACCGGCATACCGGCCGACACGCTGGAAGACGCCGAAGCCGCCGGCCAGGCGTTGCTCGACAAGGGGGTTCAAACCGTCATCATCACCTTGGGCGCGCAGGGAGCGCTCATCGTGCGACCTGGCGAGACAACCCACGTGGAAGGCGTCTCCGTGGATGCTGTGGATACAACCGGCGCGGGGGATGCCTTTACCGCCGGGCTGGCGGTTGCATTGGCTGAAGGCAAGACTTTGGAACAAGCCTCCCGTCTTGCTAACCTGGCTGGCGCATTATCAGCCACGAAACCGGGCGCCATGCCATCTCTACCAACCCGTGACGAGGTTGAGGCGTTTGCTGGCGCTCCATAAGCATACGTAGCTTGGAGTATTGTGTTAGATCCAGAACCTTCCCGGAAGCTTGAGGTTTGCCTCCAAGTGTCAGGACTGGATGAATTCGCTGCGCTACGTTCAGATATGGTATCAGCAAATCTTCCGGGAAGGTGAGTCGCGGGAGACACAATTGTCAGATTAGTAAGGAGGAATCCATGTACAGTCCTGCAGAAGCCCAGGAAAAGGAACGTCGTATCCACGCTATGCTGGCCGAACTCGGCTACGACTCCCTGATCATCACCGGTCGTGACAATTTCTCATGGTTGAGCTGTGGGGGTCGGGCTGTGGTGGCATATACGGTGCCCGACAGCCCTGTATTCCTGGTGGTGACGCCCGAAGAGAAGTACGCCGTCGGTCTCAGCATCGACCTGCGGCGGACCATGGACGACGAATTGGCAGGTCAGGGATACCAGCCCGTGTCGCTGCCATCCTTTGGCCAGACCCCGGCCGAAGCCGCTCTGGAGGTGGCGCAGGGCAAAGTGGCCGCCGACGGCCCAATCCCTGGCGCGGACGACATTGGCCCGGCTGTCACGGCGTTGCACGAGCCGTTCACACCGGAGGAGATGGAACGCTACGCCGCCGCGAGCCTGGAGAGTGGCGAGATCTTGCACGAACTCGCCCATTGGGTGGAGCCGGGAATGACCGAGCGCCAGGTCTTCGCTCACATGTGGAAGCTCTATCTGGAACGTGGCTTTGAAGGGTGCTGCATGTTCGTGGGCTCCGATGAGCGCATACGGCTTTACCGGCACGCGGTCCCCTGCGACAAGCCGGTTGAGAAGGGGGTATTGCTGGCCGCGGCCACCTCCAAGTGGGGATTGTACATGCCGGTCAGCCGCATGGTCTACTTCGGTGAGCCGCCCGACGACATCCGGCGCCGCTACGACGCCGTGGCAACCATGCAGGCCGCCGTGGTCTCCAGTACCCGCCCTGGTATGAAGCTGACCGAGCTGCTTGACCTATGCTTCCATCTTTTCGAGGCACTGGGCTATCTCGAAGAGCGCACCGTGCACCTTCACGGAGGCCCGTCTGGCTACCAAGCCAGCTACCCCGAGCGCTGCCGTGACCCCCAGGAAGTGGTCAAGCCCAACATGGCCTTTACCTGGTACTTGACTGTCGCCGGCGCCAAGAGCGAGGAGCTGATGCTGGTTGACGAGGAGGGGGGCAGTCTAAAGTCGGTTGCGCCGGGATGGCCCATGCTTGAGATTGAATATGACGGCGATCAAGTGGCCATTCCAGACATCCGGGTGAGATAGATGTAGTTCAGAATATCGATTTCCGCATCGGCGTGTGTCAGGGGAGACACGTAACCGCTTTCACCCCGTGAGGCCACATATTCCCTGACGGGTACGACGGCATTTGAAGGGCAGCAGGCCAGCCCTACTTGTTTCATGCCTTCGATGTCGGGCACCGAATCTCCGATGTACGCGGCTCGCTTGGGGGGAGTCCCGTATCTCTCTAATAGATACTTCACCCCGTCCCCCTTCCCAATTGGCAGTGTGATGTCTACCGCGCTTGCCGACAAGATGATCCGGGCGGATCCATCTTCAAGCAATGAGCCGATGGGTCTTTGAACCGCTCGTGTCAGACTGTGGCAGAAGCGTGACGCGTCCACCTGCTGGGCGGTCCCTTCGAAGTGAGGTATTCTGGCTGTTACGCAGAAGTTCTTTTTGATCAATTGGATGGGCGTGACGTCT
>JAUVPY010000387.1 GCA_030598425.1 Anaerolineae bacterium | reverse complement strand
GGCCAGCGCGTCCTGAAGTTCGGCGTCGACCTCTCCCTCGATTACCAGGTAGCGGCGCAAGTCTACGATGGTGTCTATGTGCTCGACCAGGACCGGGCACTCACGAATGCAAGCGGCGCAGGTGGTGCAGGACCACAGCACCTCATTTGTGATCGCCTCCCCGACCAGGGTCGGCGGTGACGTGCCATTCCCATTAACCAACGCCGGGCCACCCTGATGCAGCGCGTCACGCACACTCAGGATCACCTCTTTGGGGCTGAGCGGTTTGCCCGCCGCAAAAGCCGGACAGGCATCCTGGCAGCGCCCACATTCGGTGCAAGCGTCGCCGTCGAGCAACTGCGCCCACGTCAAGTCATCCAGCTTGCTGGCGTAGATTTGCTCCCCTTCGGCGGTCTCTGCAGGGGGCGCAAGTTGCCCCACCGGCCGATCAGTTTTGGAAAAGAAGACGTTGAACGGGCCGCTCAAGACGTGCAACAAGGTGCTCGCCGGCAGTGTGACGAACAGCAGCGCGACGGTGCCCAGGTGGAATACCCACACTCCCAGGTGCCAGCTTAATAGTGTCGCGTCCGCGAGGCCCATGGCGATCCACAACTGGGCGACCACCCAGCCGGCAGGCGACGACCAGGCCCAAGCTGGTTGCTCCACGGCCAGCCGCAGCGACTCGACGACCAGCCCACCCGCCACAATGACGACGATCAGCACCAGTGAATAAGTGAACCCAGGTTGTAACGTCAGCCGGCGCGGCCGCTGAGCGTAGCGCCGGTAGGCCGCCATCGCTGCGCCGACCAGGAAGAGCACGGTGAATATGTCCAGGACAAACTTGTACAGCAGGTAGATATTGCCTCGGAGGAACTTGAAGAAGTGTGAGTCTACGGTGGCCAGCGCGGTGCCCATGAAGAATATGAAGAAACCCCATGCAATGGCCACGTGCATGACGCCGGGGTATCGTTGGTTCAGCACCCGGGTCTGAACGATAGCATAATTGATGAGGCGGCCCAGCCGCGTGGGGAGCTTGTCCCAGCGCATTTCTGGACGGCCCACACGCCACCACAAGCTGGCACGCCGGTAGAGACGGATGAGCAAGATAAGGCTGGCCAGACCCATGATGCCATACACGAAGATCTCTGGTGAGATCAGATCGTGCGGGATTCCCCAAAAGTCAACTCGCACTGGCATAGAATGCTCCTCTTCGGTCTTGTCTGACTAGGCCGTGTTGACATCTTGTCCTTATCCTCTGAGACTCCAGCGAAGAGTTTAATGTTGTCTCGCTGGTGCCAGTCCAAATGTCAACACTACCTAGTACCCGGTCACCCATGTTCCAGGGGTAAGGGCAAACGCTGCAGGAGCCAGAATCACCCGTCAACATAGCTTTGACACGGCTCTGGCTAGCCGCCCTTTTCCTCCTCAACCAGTTCGGTCAGCACTTCCAAAAGATCGGTCATGTCAACTTCGGCGCCGTACTGGGCTATGTCGAAGATCGGCGCGGCGGGGTCGGTGTTGACGGCAATGATCATCTCACTGTCGGTGATGGCCTCGACGTGTTCCGGGGCGCCACTGATGCCCATAGCCAGGTAAAGCTTGGGCTTAACCACCTGACCTGACTTGCCCACCATACGCGATGTCGGCAGCCAGCCCTGGTCCACCACGGGGCGCGAGGAGCACACCACACCCCCCAGCGCCTTGGCCAGCTCCTCCGCCAGCTCGATGTGGTCCTCGTTTTGGATACCACGCCCGACGGAGATCAAAATCGGTTCTTTGGAGATATCTACGTCACCGGCTTCTGGCTCAATGTACTGGGCCAGTGTAACGCGCAGCCCTTCCAATGTAGGGGCCGCCGTCGGGGCGACCTCGGGCGGCTCCGCGCTCTGCCCCTCCTCCGGCTTGTAGCCGCCAGGGGCCATCGTCACCAGCGCCGTTGGGCCAGGCAGAGCGCCTTCGGCCATGATCTTGCCGCCGCAAATCTGGCTTAGGAACTTGCCGTCTGCGCTGAGGCTTTGGCACTGACTCACCAGTGGTAGTCCCAGCCGCGCAGAGAGCCCGCTTGCCACGTCCATTCCGATCGAAGTGTGGCCGAGTAGCACTGCCCTTGGCTCGTTCTCGCTGATTAGAGCAGACAACGCCGCCAGATAAGCGTCCGATGTAAAGTCAGCCAGCGCCGGATCGTCCACGTACAACACCCTGTCAGCGGCCAAATCGCCCGCCAGTTCCTGCGCGTTGTGTCCCAGCAGCACGGCCATCACGCTCCCACCTGTTCCCTGGGCCAGGGCGCGTGCCGCCGCCAGCATTACGTATGAGATGTCCGCCATCTGGCCGCGTAGGTGCTCAATGACAACGTATATGTCTTGGTTCATCGGAATTCTCCTTACAATATGCCTGCCTCTTGGAAGACCTCAACCAGCTTGGCTGCGATCTCGTCCTCGTCACCCTCAATCATCGTCGCTCGCTCGCACGTCTCCGGCTCGAACATGCGACTGACGGTTGGTGCGCCACCCGGATCCAACTCATCCGCATCCTGCTCTTCGATGCTGGCAGTCTTCATGGTTTGGCGGATCTTGCTGATAGGCACGTAGCGCGGTGGTTCATCGGCTGCCTGAATGCCCAGGACGGTCGGCAGCGTCACCTCCATCTCGCCGATCAGCCCGCCGGGGTATTCTTTGCGCGCGGTCGCTACCCCGTCATTCATCTCTACGCCGGCTACGTAGCCAACGTAAGGCATTCCCAGGTGCTCGGCCAGCAGCGGCCCGACTGATCCATCCAAATCGTCGTGGGCCTGCACGCCGGTCAGCACCAAATCGGGCTGGAGTTCCTTAACAATGGTCGCCAGCACGCGTGCCAGGGCGTGGTTATTCACCCCTTCTTCAAAATCTCCCATAAGTTTGATCAGCCGGTCGGCGCCTTTGGCGGCCGCAGCATATAGCACATCGTCCGCACCTTCGGCATCCGGTACCACGACCGTCAACTGGCCGCCACCACGTTCCTTGAGCAAGATGGCCTGTTCGATGGCGTGATCGTCGAATTCGTTGATTATCAGGCGCATCCAGGTCATATCCAGGGCGGCACCGCTATCGTCGATCTCAAGTTCTTCAACCAGGTCAGGCACAAGTTTGACTGCAACCACAATGTTCATTGGCTTTACCCTCTCTTCTAATAGCCCATCGCTTCGGCCAGCATCTCAGCGACGTCTTTTACGGCCAACTGTCCAGCCTCTTGGACCATCTTGGCGGCGTCCTCAAAGCGTGGCGGTTCATAGGGACAGGCCACAGCCAGGATTTCCGCGCCAGCGGCCACCGCCTCGCGCACACGCCATTCGGACAGGCGGGTATGGGCCTTCTCCCACTGGAAGCCATCGAGCCACATCCCGCCGCCGCCACCACCGCAACACAGGCTGGCGCTGCGACTGTGTGCCATCTCCACCAGCTCCACGCCCGGGATGGCCTCTAGCAATTGGCGGGGCTCGTCGTACACGCCGTTGGCGCGGCCAAGATAGCACGGATCGTGGAAAGTCACCCTGGCTTCCACCTCTTGCTTCAATAATGGCTTAATCTGATCGAGGCGCTCGGCCAGGAACTGGGTGTAGTGTCGTACCGGGTAGGAGATGTCCAGAGCCGGGTACTCGTTCTTGAGCGCATTGTAGGCGTGGGGATCGGTCGTGATGATCTCGCCGAATTCGTACTTGCCGAAGGCTCGCCCGTTCTTCTCGGCCAACATCTCGAAGAGCCCCCGCTCGCCGGCCAGCCGTTGGGAATCGCCGTCGCTGTTCTCCTCGGGTCCCAATATGCCG
>JAUVPY010000466.1 GCA_030598425.1 Anaerolineae bacterium | reverse complement strand
TACAGCGCGCCTCAGGCAACCCACCAACCCTTGGCCCTCCACAACTCGTCCCTACCTGACGCTAAACAAGTACCGTTTGAGCTTATTATCATACTGAGGGTTAGCTTAAGGTTACCTTTAGATTCCATTAAGGACAATTGGCTCCTCGGCACAGTATAGTGTCCTGGTGGTGCCATGCGTAGGAGCCAACACCTAACATCCGTTTGCTCCACCACAGGAGGGCACCACGATATGGAAAGAACTTCAAACTGCTTGGCGAAATTGGACCGAATGAACCGGACCTTGCGTCACGAAGAGCCGGACCGCATTCCGGTCAGCGACTTCTTCTGGGGCAGCTTCCTTGAGCGCTGGCGCAAAGAGAAAGATTTGCCGGACGACACCGACATCTACGCCTATTACGATCTCGATTGGATCGTCACCATCCCCAACATGGACCCCCACATCAAGCAGTTCGAGATCCTCAAAGAGACGGGAGATGAAGTGGTGGTGCGCACCGGCTTCGAAGCCGTCATCCGCAAAAAGTTTGCTGACCCCATGCCTGAATTCCTGGGCTTTGAGACCGACACAATTGAGAAAGCAGAGGCGTTCGAGTTTGATGACCCGTGGGATGACCGCCGCTATCACGGCAGGGGCGACAACCAAATCGCTGGTGTTGGCGATGGCTTTGCCCGAAACTCCCCTCCCTGGATTGAGACAGTGAGATCGTTGCGCCCAGATTTCCCTGTCTATGGCAGCCAATGTGAAGCCAACGAGTATATGACGCGCCTTGTCGGCCCGGAAAACCTGCTGCTTTGGGTTGGTCTTTACCCTGAGAGGTTCGGGCCTTTTATTGAGCGCACGAACGAATTTGCCCTTGAGTGCTTAAAAGCTCAAATCAAGGCGGCCGACGGCTTGCTGGACGGCATGGTCATCTGGGGCGACATCGCGTATAGGAAGGATATGTTCTTCTCCCCCGACTACTGGAGAAGGTATTACAAGCCTGGCCTCAAAGCGATGGTCGACGCTTGTCACGAGAACGGCTTGCCAGTCATCTACCACGGATGTGGCAACGTCAGTCGTGTGTTTGAAGATTTTATCGAGATCGGCATCGACGCCTACAACCCACTTGAGGCCAAGGCCGGGTTGGACGTCGTGGATCTGCGACGCGAATATGGCCACAAGATTGGATTCTGCGGCAACATGAACGTCATGGAATGGGCTGAATGCAGCAGAGAAGAGCTTAAAGCAGTCGTCTTGCGCAAGCTGAACGCGGCCAAAGGGGGCGGCCTGATCTTCCAGTCCGACCACTCGGTGCCCAGCAACGTGTCGGCCGAGAACTACGAATATGTGATCAGTTTGGTCCGTGAGTACGGCCAGTACCCGCTCAAACTGGGCGAATATGACATTCCTGACTTAAACTAATCCGTGATGCGTGATCCGTAAAACGTAAAGCTTAACCATCGCAACTCACGCATCGAATTTTGCGCTTTACATTTTACGCGTTACGTTTCACGAGTCACGCTTCACGTAACGAGGTCTGGTCCAGTGCATCTACAGTACCTGTTGCCTCACCAATTGAAGCAAGCTGTTGAGGAGGGTTGGCCACTTCTGGTGCCCACCGGCTGTATCGAGTATCATGGCCCGCATATGGCTATGGGGTTGGATACGATCGTGGTGGAGGAACTCCTGGAACGCGTGGCAGAGCGTGTGACGTGCGTGGTCGCCCCTCCCTTCTGGTACGGACCGACAGGTTATGCGGTCACCGGCCCCGACCAGGGCACGCTCGACGTCTCGACCGAACGTTTTGGCCGCCACGTCAAGGACGTGTTGGGCAGCTTCTGGGAGGTGGGCTTTCGCTGGATCGTCGTCGGCGTGCACCATCAGCAGATGGACGGGCCCGAGTCGCTGGCCATCCGCCAGGCAGCAGCCGAAGTAATCTTTGAGAAGACCTACGCCGAGCGCGGCGATGCTTGGTGGGGAAAGGCCCCCCTTCCGCCAGACGATCACGTATTCGAGCGGATTCAGGTTTGGCCATCGGTCCTACCCGCTGCGGCTGAACAAGGCGTGGTGATGGCTGATCACGCAGGCTACTATGAGACTTCGCTACTGATGGCGGCCCGCCCCGAATTAGTAGACGCGGATCGTCTGGGGATGGGGGCACCGTGGTACTGCACCAATTCCGAAAGCAAGGCGCGAGAGGCCAGGCCCGAAGCGGGCGAGCGCATGTGGGCAGCCATGGTCGACGCCTGGGTCCAAAAGCTATCGGGGTTGCTACGCCCGAAGCGCCCCACACCTGACGATCTGACGGTTAAGGGGATCTTTTAGGTAGTGTTGACATTTGGATTAGCACCAGAGAGACATTATCAAACCCTTCGTTTGCGTCTCAGAGGATAAGGACAAAGTGTCAACACGGCCTATTCACCATCAGGGGAAAGACATGGCGCGTAACGGTGAGATGACATCAAGAGAGCGAGTTCTGGCCAGTGTGAGGCATCAAGAGCCAGATCGCGTGCCGGTCGATCTGGGGGCTACGCCCAGCTCGGGCATCTCGGCCATTGCCTACTACAACCTGAAGAAACACCTGGGCATCACTGGTGGGCATACCCGGGTGTATGATGTGGTTCAGCAACTCGCCCAGCCTGAAGATGAGGTGCTTGACCGATTTGGCGTGGATGTCCTGGATATCGGGCGTGCCTTCAACACGTTCGATGAAGATTGGTATGACATCACTCTGCCGCAAGGCATCCCCGTTCAATTTCCCACCTGGTTCCGCCCGGTGCAGCAGCCCGACAGCGTTTGGGATGCCTTTGCGCCAGATGGCACACGCATCGCCACCATGCCCGTGGGGGCCACCTTCTTTGACCAGACCTACTTCCCGTACCTGGACGGCTATCCTGATGGCTACGAGGACCTCCCCAATGAGATGCCCAAAGTTCATTGGGCGGGGCTGGCAC
>JAUVPY010000254.1 GCA_030598425.1 Anaerolineae bacterium | reverse complement strand
CAGCAAGCATTTCGTTATTGTCGGAGCATGAGGCGCGATCATTTTTCTGGCAGTGTTCCTCCTGTGCATCCAAGAATTCGTCGCCGTGGGCTGGATCGTGGTGGCTTAGGAGTACTTGCTTGACATTGGCTGCCATAGCCACCTCAAGGACGTACTCCATAGTGCTATGACCCCAGTTATGTTTGGTGGCGTACTCGTCAGTGGTGTATTGTCCGTCGTGGATGACGAGGTCGGCGTTGGCCAGAAACTCTACGTGCCTTCTATCGCCAGCGTGTATAATGTCGTCCAGAGTAGGGTTCTTTACGTTGGCTCGGTACAGATTGGTGGAAAAGGGCTCGTGGTCGGCCACGTAAACAAAAGTTCTCCCCCCGGACTTAATGCGAAATCCCAAGGTGAGAACTGTGTGGTTAAGAAACTGGGTCCGCACCTGGACATCGCCGACGTTGAAAGCCTCTTCTCCTAACTCTTTGAAGATGATGGTGGATTCCAGTTCATCTAGGGTCAGGGGGAAGTAGAGGTAATCCATTTGGCCGGACAGAACTTCAGCCAGACTCCGATCTACCCCTGAGACGGCGAAGATCGTGAACTGATTGCCTTTCTTGAAGATTGGGTCGAAGAAGGCAAAGCCCTGCGTGTGGTCCCAGTGCGTGTGGCTGAGGAGGATATTGCCCACGATGGGCTGTGGTTCTTGCGATAGATTCTGACCCAGCCAGCGCAGCCCAGTACCGCAGTCCAGGATGAAAAGGGTGCCATCATCAGTGCGCAGTTCGATGCACGATGTATTGCCGCCATACCGAACGGTACTGGGACCGGGTGTAGGGATAGAGCCTCGTGTTCCCCATAACTTGATGTGCATCGCTTCTACCTTCTAAGGATCGTGAATTAAACAAATCCCCTGTTTGATGGCTTACATATAGCCTTAGAAATGTGGAAGTTATTTAATCCTTAGTCCTAACCTTGCTGTAGTTCAATTTGCCTCTCAAGTGCTGTAGGGTCAGTGACGGGAGTTTGACATACAAATCGTTGGCAAACATAGGCCGTAGCACGCCCCTTCTGCCCCGGGCGGTCGGCCAGAAGCGGCACTGTGCCGGCGGCAACCTCGTCATCGGGGGCGGCCAACGCGACGACCTGGTGCGGTCTATATGCGCCGAGCGCCACATTGAGCATAGCGTTTGTTTCTTCGGCCGTGGGGTCGCCGATCACTGCGATCTCGTGCGGCGGCGCCGTGTGGAACGCCAGTACGCTCAGCCAGTGGCTGAACCCGCCCGGGTACTGCTGCATCATCGGGACCATCGCGGCCAGCATCTCTTCGGCCGGCCGGCGATAGTCGTCGTCACCCGTGTAGGCCGCCATACGCAGCAACACGTCGGCGGCCATGGCGTTGCCGGAGGGGATGGCGTTATCTTGCAGGCTCTTGGGCCGGGTAATGAGCTGTTCGTGATCGTGGCTGGTATCGTAGAATCCACCGTTGGGGTCGGCGAAGTGTGTCAGGATGATGTCGGCCAGTGCGCGCGCCTCGGCGAACCAGCGTGGGGCAAAGGTGACCTGGTAAAGAGCCAGCAGCCCGTCCGCGTAGAAGGCGTAGTCTTCCAGGTAGGCGTTGAACCGAGCCTGTCCCCCGCTCGTCGAGGATTCTGACTTCCAGGAGCGAAGCAGCCGCCCATCACGACGTAGCTCCCCCAGAACGAACTCGGCGTTGCACTCGGCCACCCGTCGGTAATCCTCCCGGTCCAGGGCTTGGGCAGCCTCAGCGAAGGCGGCCAACATCAGGCCGTTCCACGCGGTTAGCACTTTTTCGTCACGCTCTGGCTTTACGCGTGTCTCACGCGCCTGGGAAAGTTCTTGCCTGCCCTGCTCGACGATGGTTCGGAAGCGGTCTTCGTCTATCCCCGCAGCGGCTGCTGCTGTACTCATGTCGAGACTCACGTTGAGGATGCTCTTGCCTTCGAAGTTACCCGACCGAGTCACGTCGAAGTAGCGGCAGAAAACCTCCCCTTCTTCGTCCCCCAGTATTGACTTTACCTGGTCAGGGGTCCAAACGAAGAACTTGCCTTCTTCACCTTCGCTGTCGGCATCTTGTGCAGAGAAAAACCCGCCTGTTTCCTCACAACCGCCGTTGTGAGCGCTGGCCGGGTACTTGGCCGTCATCTCGCGGATGGCATAATCTAATGTCTCTTCGACGATGCGCCGATAGATCGGCCGCCCGGTCACCTGCCACGCGTGCAGATATAAACGGGCCAATAGACCGTTGTCGTACAGCATCTTCTCAAAGTGGGGCACCAGCCAGCGAGCGTCGGTTGAGTAACGGTGGAAGCCACCTCCCAGTTGATCGTAGATACCGCCCGATGCCATGTGGGTGAGCGTCAGGTCCACCATGTCCAATGCCTGGCTTTCGCCGGTCCGATGGTGATAACGCAGCAGAAACTCCAGGTTCATCGGCTGAGGGAATTTGGGTGCGCCGCCAAACCCACCATAGGTTGAATCAAAGCGGCTGGACAAACGCTGATATGCTTGATCCAATGTGTCTGAGGTGAGAGCTGATGGATCGGCGCGCAATGCCAGGGACTGTTCGACGCGGGCTCCGAGTTGCTCGCCTCCCTCCTCGATTTTTTCGCGTTGGTTTCGATAGGACTCGGCAATGCTGAGTAACACCTGCTCAAACGAGGGCATACCATGGCGAGCCGTGGGCGGAAAGTAGGTGCCGCCGTAAAAGGGTTTGCCGTCGGGTGTTAGGAAAACCGACATGGGCCATCCACCCTGGCCCGTCATCGCCACCACGGCCTCCATGTAGACTGTGTCAAGATCGGGACGCTCTTCGCGATCTACTTTGATGTTGACGAAGTGTTCGTTCATGATGGCCGCTGTCCCTGGGTTTTCAAAGGACTCGTGGGCCATGACGTGACACCAGTGGCAGGCGGAATAGCCGATGCTCAGGAAAATGGGTTTGTCCTTCGCCCTGGCCTCGTTCAGCGCTTCTTCACCCCAGGGATACCAGTCTACCGGGTTGTCAGCGTGCTGAAGAAGATAAGGGCTGGTTTCATTGATCAATCGGTTTGTCATAACTGCCTGGCTCTTCCTAATGCTACATCGTAGTTATGAGTGACAAGCACCCTGAGCCTGTCGAAGGCTTCGTCGTTTACACACAGTTGGCAATAGTGCCTGGTTCTGGGGCGCCGCTTGTCTCAGTCCCGGTCTGGAAGACTGCTTCGATTGTCGGTCCCCACAGATCCTGATCGGGGCTGGATTCTGATCGAGCTTGAAGGCGTGCCATGGCCGCCGCATAGTCGCCCCGTAGGGTCTGGTCGTAGACCGCCGTGTACAACATGGTGGTGTCGAGGCGTCGGTGGCCCATCAGTTTTTGTAAGGTCGTGATGGGCAGCCCGCCACCGTTGAGCAACCGCGTCGCATAGGTATGGCGTAACCGGTGCGGCGTCAGCCCCTCAACCTGGGCTTGAGCCGCAAAGATGTGCAGACGCCGCCGAATGTAGTCAGCACTCATGGCCTGTCCCATGCGAACCAAGAGAGGGGCTTGGCGTTCGGTCCGTCGGCCGGCCAGATGCAACTCGAGGGCTTGGGCTGTTCGAACAGAGACAGGCACCCGACGCTCATGCCCGCCCTTGCCGTGCCGGATGTGCAGGGCCTGGGTCTGCGGGTCCCAATCGCCAATGGTTAGCGTCAGCAGTTCACTGACACGCAGACCGCCATCGCTCAGAATGAAAAACCAACTGAGGTCCAGGGCCGCCATCTCAGGTGTCTCTTCGGCGGTAGCAGTCAACACGACCTGCTCCAGACGTGTATACTCGGCCTCAGTCAGCGGTCGGGGCTGCCAATCAGGTTGTTTGGGACGCGGAACACGGTACAGGCCGGGGGCAATGGGCTCACCTCGGTCCTCGACAAACTTCAGGAAAGCCCAAAAGGTACTCAAGAAATGGTTGATGGTACCACTCGACAGCTCTCGCTCGTGACAGTGGGTCAGGTAGGCGCTAAGATCACGTCGGCTCAAGTTCGCATAACCGGCCACCTGGCGTTCATTGAGCAACCAAGTCCAGGCGCGTCGCAACTCGCCCAGCCATTGCCGTGTCCGGGCGCGGCGGTGATGAGGTTGCCAGCGCACCTGCTTGGCCAACAGGAATTCCACGATATGAGACAGCAGCCACACCGGCAATCCCGATGCCATGCGCTCGATATCGGTCGCCGTCAACGATGGGGCCGCTGCAGCCTCCAGACTGGGCGTTGGCTCAGTGCCCTCGTCGGAGGCTGCTGTCGCCTCGGGGGTGGAAATAGCAGCCCGGATGCCCTGGCCTTCGGCTGGCTCAGACAGGCGATCTATGGCTGCCTGGTAGTCGCCCTGTACATCCGGGTTGGCCCCGTCAATGTAGATTTGCGTCGTTTTGAGTTGACTGTGGCCCAACCAGTGAGACAAGCTGGGCAGCGGCATGCGCGCTTCGGCCATACGCCGAGCAAAAGTATGCCGCAAACGATGACACGACACTTGATCCGGCTGGAGGCCAGCACACCGCGTGTAGTGCTTCACCCGGTCCTGGATGCCGCGCACACTGAAACCGCGCCCCCGGCGGGTGATGAACAAGGCCTCATCGACCACAGCTGGCCGTTGCGCCAGCCAGCTGTGCACCAAAGCCGCCGTTTCAGTCGCCAGCCACACGCGGCGTTCCTTGTCACCCTTGCCCCGTACGCGCAGCGAGCACAACTCAGCCGGTTGCAGGGCCGCCTCGAAATCCTGTACGCGCAACGCCGTTACTTCGCGAACCCGCAAACCGGCATCAAGCATCAAGGCCACTATCGCCTGATCGCGCACTGGACCGAGACACACGGCTGGCCAGAATTGTCGAGCCACCGCTTCCGAAAGGTCACGGGGCAGATGCCGCCCCTGGCGCACCCGATGCAAACGCCATACCACCGGATTGGCCCAGTGATCATCACCGGCCTCGTCGGCCAGGAATTCGAAGAAGCTACTCAGGCTGGCCAAGCGCCGATTGACCGTGGCCGGGCTAAGATCTTCAGCCAGTTCAACGCT
>JAUVPY010000046.1 GCA_030598425.1 Anaerolineae bacterium | reverse complement strand
CGACTTCCGCGGCGTATCGCCTGATAGCTTCGATGGCCGTGGTAACTACGCCGTCGGTCTCACCGAGCAACTGGTGTGGCCTGAGATTGATTACGACTCGATTGACAAGATCCGCGGAATGGGCATCACCATTGTCACCACCGCCCAGACTGACGATGAGGCGCGGCGCTTGTTGGCGTTGCTTGGGATGCCGTTCAGACGGAATTAGGCTGTCCTGGGTGCGAACGATGCCCCGACGTTTTTGCGGATATGTGTTTCGCACCAAGAACTAGGTAGAAGGCAAGGAGTAGCCGTGGCTAAAAAATCAATGATTGAGCGCGAAAAGAGACGGAAGTACGCAGTGCGGCTGCGAAACCGATGTCGGCGTTGTGGTCGCCCGCGTGGATATATGCGGCGCTTTGGCTTGTGTCGCATTTGCTTCCGTGAACTGGCAAATCAAGGATTCATCCCTGGCGTCGTCAAATCTAGCTGGTAAAGTCAGGCAGGAGAAGATAACCTATGAGCGTTACTGACCCGATTGCCGATATGCTTACACGCATTCGAAACGCTACCATGGTTCAGCATCGGCAGGTGGTGATGCCTTCTTCAAAGATGCACGAGGCGATCGCCCGTATCTTGAAGGAAGAGGGCTTTGTTGGAGACTACGATGTGATTCAGGCCAAGCCCCAGCCGATATTACGAATTAGCCTGAAGTATACTCAGACCAAACGGCCTGAATCCGTGATAACTGGGCTGAAGCGCGTGAGTAGTCCAGGACGGCGTGTGTACGCCGGTCGGCGCGATTTGCCCTGGGTGCGTAGTGGGCTCGGAGTCGCTATTGTCTCCACATCTAAAGGCGTAATGACGGCTCAACAAGCACGAAGCCAAAGTATTGGGGGCGAAGTGCTCTGTTATGTCTGGTAGCAAGTCTTGAATCTCTGATCTCCGTGAGCGGCTTTGAAAAGATCAGGCGATTGACAATTTGGGGTTAGAGATTTGACGGCGGAGGTTGAATGATGTCTCGTATAGGACGCATGCCGATTACCATCCCTCAAGGGGTAACGGTTGATGTTCAGAAGAGTACCGTGCGTGTGAAAGGACCCAAGGGAGAACTTTCGCGCAGTTTTGATCCGGATATGCAGATCTCTCTGGAAGACGGCACCCTCATCGTCCAGCGGCCGACTGATCGCCGTCGACACCGCGCGCTTCACGGTCTTACTCGATCACTGCTAAACAATATGGTCGTAGGCGTGAGCGAGGGTTTTGTCCGCCGTCTGGAAATCCAGGGGGTGGGCTATCGGGCCGGGTTGCAAGGAAAAGACTTGGTGTTGAACGTGGGGTATTCCCATCCGGTCGTGGTTGAACCACCAGACGGTATCTCCTTCCAGGTTGAAAAGAACTATCGTGAGATCAGTGTATCGGGCGTTGACAAGGAAATGGTGGGCGAGATGGCGGCACGCATTCGTCGGGTGCGCCCGCCGGAGCCCTATAAGGGCAAGGGGATTCGCTACGAAGGCGAATACGTACGCCGCAAAGCCGGCAAAGCTGGCGCGGTTCAATATTAACTACCCGAGAGACGTGGAGAAGTAGTATGGGTAAGCCAAACAGAGCACAATTGGCGCGTAAGCGTCGCCATGTACGTGTACGTAAGCAAGTGGAGGGCACGTCTGAGCGCCCTCGCCTGAATGTCTATCGCAGCCTCAATCACATCTATGCCCAGATCATAGATGACAGTCGGGGGTCTACCCTGTTGTCAGTGTCTTCAGTCGACCCGTCACTCCGCAAGAGTCTGGCGAGCAAGACCAGAACCGAACAGGCAACTGTGGTAGGCACAACCCTGGCCGAGCGGGCTACGGAGGCCGGCATTTCCCAGGTCGTATTTGACCGGGGTGGATACAAGTATCACGGACGGGTAAAGAAGCTGGCCGAGGCATCTCGCGAGGGAGGACTGAAGTTTTAGTTGATGGCCGATACGGAATAGCCGATATCAGGTAAGTCAGCATTTATTGACTACTGTCTGCTTTTAATCATTTGGCTCGGCCATACGCTTTATCGGAGGAAATATGGCGGATCGGGAAAAGAAATTCGAAGAGGTCGAAGAGCTTGACGAGCGCGTGGTGCACATCGCACGCACGTCAAAGGTCGTAAAAGGTGGACGACGCTTCAGCTTCCGGGCGGTTGTTGTGGTAGGGGATAACCGTGGCAGTGTCGGTGTTGGGGTGGGTAAAGCCCGCGAAGTACCGTCCGCCATCCGAAAGGGGGCTGACAAGGCACGGCGCAACATGAGTCTTGTCCCGCTGGCTGGGACAACGATTCCCCACGAGGTTACTTCTCGGTACAGTGCGGCCAAAGTCTTCATGAAACCGGCCGCGCCGGGCACGGGGGTGATCGCTGGCGGTGGCGTACGCGCTGTGGTTGAAGCTGCCGGCATTCGCGACATTCTTACCAAGAGCCTGGGCAGTGCCAATATACTGAATGTAGTCAAGGCCACCGTCAAAGCGCTGAATGAGTTGCAGGACCCGGTTGAAATTGCTAATCGGCGTGGTTTGCCTATCGATCGCGTCCAGCCGTTCTGGGGCAGAGAAGATGGCTAAGAAGAAGGACAAGAAATTGCGTGTCATTTGGGTCAAGAGTAGCATCGGCTATTCGGAGCGGCAAAAGGGCACCATTCGGGCTCTGGGCTTGCGCCGCTTGGGCCAGTCGGTGGAGCACAAAGATACGCCAGTGATCCGGGGGATGATCAACAGGGTGGATCACCTGGTTGAAGTGCAAGAGGTGGAAAAATGAAGTTGCACGATTTGCAGCCGGCCTCTGGTAGCAAAAAGCGGAGGAAACGTGTGGGCCGGGGGATCGCCGCAGGGCAGGGAAAGACTGCCGGCCGTGGCACCAAAGGGCAGGGCGCACGCACCGGTGGGGGCAAGGGCCCCTATTTCGAGGGCGGGCAGTTGCCTCTGGTGCGCCGGCTCCCCGTTAAGCGTGGATTCACCAACATATGGCGTGTGGAGTATGCTGAGGTTAACCTTGATCGCCTCGACCAGTTTGAAAATGGGGCAGAAGTGTCGCCGGAGACACTGAGCGACGCGGGTATCATCAAGTCGGCCAACAAGCCAGTTGTGATTCTAGCGCGCGGTGATCTGGATAGAGAGCTTTTGGTGAAGGCACACCGCTTTTCGGCCAGTGCACGCGCCAAGATCGAGGCGGCGGGTGGCACGGTTGAAGTGCTGCCGTTAGAGAAGTAGAGATGACTGACTGCTGGGAGGATTTGGAATGATCCAGGCTGTTAGGAATGCCCTGAGTCTCCCCGATTTACGCCGAAAGATCTTGTTCACCTTTTTCATTCTGTTCCTCTATCGGGCTGCTGCTCACGTGCCGGTGCCTGGCGTAAATCAGGAGGCCCTGCGCGGCTTCTTGGAGGGCGGTCAGGCCGGAAGCCAATTGATCGGGTTTCTGGACTTGCTGTCGGGAGGAGCTCTGTCGAATTTCTCGGTTATGGCCATGGGGGTCTACCCTTACATCACCGCCTCCATCATAATCCAGTTGCTCACCCCGATCGTTCCTCAACTGGAGGAGATCGCCAAGGAGCCCGGCGGCCGGGAGAGATTGAACCAGTATACCCACTGGCTGATGGTGCCTTTGGCCGCGCTCCAGGCCTATGGGCAGGCCGTCTTCATCCAGCGGTCAGTAGGACCAGACGTGCTGACCAATTTTGGCTTCAACGTAGATCCATTAGGCACTCTGGCCACGATCGCGACTATGACGGCCGGTACCGTCTTTGCTGTATGGTTAGGCGAACTGATCACCGAGCAGGGCATTGGTAACGGTATATCCCTGATCATCTTTGGTGGCATTGTGGCCCGGTTGCCTCAAAACATAGGCGGCTTTGTGCTGAGTCAGGACTACATCGGGTTGTTGATTTTTGCCCTGATTACGGCGGCAACGGTAGCCGTCATCGTCTTCGTTCAGGAGGGGCAACGGCGAATCCCGGTTCAATATGGTAAACGTGTGCGGGGAACTCGGGTGTATGGTGGGCAGAGCGCGCACATTCCCTTGCGCGTCAACAGCGCCGGTATGATCCCGCTTATCTTTGCCCAATCCATCATGATCTTTCCCAGCACTATTGCCAGCTATTTCTACGACCCGACAGGGACTGGTATCTTCCAAACCGTGGTGAACGGCGTCTATGAAAACCTGCGGCCGGCCAACGACGCCTGGCTTTATTGGATCATGTATTTCTTGATGGTCATCGGATTTACCTACTTCTATACCGATGTCATCTTCCGGCAGCAGAATCTTGCAGAATCGTTGCAGCGCCAGGGAGGTTTTATCCCTGGCTTGCGACCAGGCAAACGCACGGAAGAATATCTTAACCGGGTGCTACAACGCATCACTTTGGTCGGTGCTGTCTTTTTGGGGACGGTGGCCATTTTGCCCTGGCTGGTGCAGTTGCTCCCCGGTTTGCAGCGTACGGGTGGACAAACCCAGTCGCTGCTCATCACCAGCACTGGCTTGCTCATCGTCGTTGGTGTTGTGCTTGATACGATGAAGCAGCTTGAGGCGCAGCTCCTGATGCGTCATTACGAAGGGTTTATCAAATAGTCTCGGTTTAACTGGCACCTTTCGATAGGTGCCGGTCATCCGAGCGCTTTGAGCAATTGGCGGACCGTGAAGATCGAGAGGAAATCGAACGAGGAACTGGCACTGATGCGGCAGGCAGGACGCATTGTAGCCGAGGTCTTGGCCGCAATGCGTGAGGAGGCCCAGCCGGGTGTCTCAACTGCCAAACTCGACGCGATAGCTGAGGAGATCATCACCCAATACCATGCGGTTCCGGCCTTTAAGGGGTATCCGCATAATGGGCAGAATGATTTCCCGGCCTCGATTTGTGCCTCGATCAACCAGGAGATTGTGCATGGCATCCCCAGCTCTCACCGGCGACTCGAGCAAGGGGACATCATAAGCATAGATGTGGGGGCCATTCATAAGGGTTTTTATGGTGATGCGGCCGTTACATTGGCCATCGGCGACGTGGACGAGGAGACCCAGCGTCTGTTGGAGACGACCGAGGGTGCACTGATGGCCGGCATTGCCAAGGCAAAAGCGGGCACCCGTTTGTGGAACGTCATCCGTGCCATTCAGGCTCATGTGGAGCGACACGGCTTCAACGTGTTGCGCGAATACCAGGGACACGGTATTGGACGCGATATGCACGAGAAGCCGGATGTGCCCAATTATCTGGCGCCGCGCGGCCATCGGCCTAAGAATTATCCCCTGATGTCGGGGATCACCGTTGCTTTGGAGCCGATGGTTGTGGCTGGTGATTGGCGCACCCGAGTGTTGGACGATGGTTGGACGGTGGTGACCGCCGACGGAAAGCGCTCGGCTCATTTTGAACATACGATTGCCATCACCGATGGGGAACCCGAGATTCTCACTCGCTTGTGACGTTGGGCGTAGGCAACAGGAGAGTACAATAAGATGAAAGTGAAACCGTCCGTCAAAAGACGTTGCGAAAAGTGTAAGATCATAAAGCGGCGGGGGGTGGTGCGGGTCATATGCACCAATCCCAGGCATAAGCAGCGCCAGGGCTAGGCGCGTAACAGGGTTAAGGAGGCATACATATGGCGCGTATTTCAGGGGTTGACTTACCGCGGGACAAGCGCGTTGAAATCGCGCTTACCTACATCTATGGCATTGGCCTCAGAAGCAGTCAAGATATCCTCAGGCAGTCAGAGGTAAATCCAGATACGCGGGTTAAGAATCTGGCGGAAGACGAAGTCGCCCGGCTGCGTGAGGTGATTGACAGGAACTATCAAGTCGAGGGTGACCTGCGGCGCGAGGTTCAGATGAACATCAAACGCTTGCAGGAGATTCAATGCTATCGCGGCCTTCGCCACCGCCGTAACTTGCCGGTTCGTGGTCAACGTACCCGCACAAATGCCCGCACCAAGCGAGGCGCGCGTAGGACAGTACCCGGTCGCAGGCGGGCACGCGCCGCCAAGAAGTGATTATTTTCTATTGCGTACTGCGTACATCTGCACTCACCTGCACCGCACGTGCAGTTGATGCGTCTTTCAATTTATAGCAGTTTTGGTGTGCAGCACCCGGTGCGCAGCTTGAGGAGGAATTATGGCAAAAGGCAGAAGAAGTGGTGGAAGAAGAGAGCGCAAGAATGTACCGTACGCACGTGCTTACATCCACGCCACCTTTAACAACACCATCATCACCGTGACCGATCAACAAGGAGATACAATCACCTGGTCCAGCGCCGGTACAGTTGGCTTTAAGGGTTCCCGGAAGAGCACTCCCTATGCCGCCCAGCTTGCGGCGCAGCAGGTAGCCAAAAACGCTCAGGATCATGGGGTGCAAGAGGTCGATGTTTATGTTAAGGGACCGGGGCCAGGCCGTGAGGCAGCCATCCGGTCGCTGCAAGGTGCGGGCTTCAAGGTGCGTTCCATCACCGATGTCACGCCGATTCCGCACAACGGATGCCGCCCACCAAAGAAACGGCGGGTGTAATTGTCTTGAGATCAATTAGAGGGATGAAGGGCTCTGCCAGGCCTGTAAACCTCTAGGATATTCACGAAGAATAAGCAGGAGGAAAACTTGGCACGCTATAACGGACCAGTATGCAGACTATGTCGTCGCGAGGGCGAAAAGCTATTTTTGAAGGGTGAACGATGCTTCTCACCTAAGTGTGCTTTTGAGCGACGTTCCTACGCGCCTGGTATGCACGGGCGGCAGGCTCAATATCGGAGGAAGGAATCCGACTTTGCCTTGCAGCTTCGCGCCAAACAGAAGGCACGTCGACTTTACGGTATTTATGAGCGCCAGTTCCGTCGTTACTTCCGCGAGGCCCAGCGACAGAAGGGGCTGACCGGTGTGAATTTGCTCATCTCGCTCGAAAGCCGACTCGACAACGTGGTCTATCGCTTGGGATTTTCCAGCTCACGGGCGCAGGCTCGCCAAATTGTGCTGCACGGCCATTTCGACGTCAATGGCCGCAAGACCAACATCCCTTCTTATTTGGTCAAGCCGGGGGACATTATCGCAGTACGAGACATCAGCCGGGGTAAAACCTATTTCAAGGAGGTGTCTCAAATCCTGGACGACAGTCAGGTTCCGGCTTGGCTGAGTCTAGATCCAACTAACCTGACGGGTAAGATGGTTGACTTACCCTCTCGCGATGATATTGACGTTTCTATTAACGAGCAGTTGATTGTTGAGTACTACAGTCGATAGTCACTCACCTTGCCCGTATTTCGGCACAAGCTCGTGGCACGATGTGAAACACAGCTCTGGGTTTGGTCCCGCGGATGTCTATAGGGGGTGTTGCTTTGTCCGAAATGAATCTTGTCTTGCCTAAGGTTGAAACCGAGGCAAGTGCTCAAAACTATGGGCGATTTAGCATAGGCCCATTGGAAAGTGGATATGGTATCACGCTGGGCAACGCCCTGCGTCGCGTGCTACTAGCTTCGTTGCCTGGTGCCGCCGTGACGTCGATTCGCGTGAGCGGGATACATCACGAGTTTTCCGATATTCCGCGCGTGCGTGAGGATATGACGGCCTTCATTCTGAATGTGAAGCAACTACGCGTCAGGCTCTTCAACCACGAATCGGTGCGGCTGCGGGCTGAGATCAAGGGCGAGGGCACCCTGACAGCGGGTGACCTGGAATGTCCGCCCAACGTCGAGATTGTCAACCCTGATCTGGGTCTGTTTGTGGCCGATTCGACGGATGCAGAGCTGGATATTGAGCTGGTTGTTGAACCGGGTCGAGGCTATTCGCCAGCCGAAGAGCGGGGTAAGTTGCCCATCGGCGAGATCCCGATTGATGCCATATACAGCCCTGTCCGTCGCGCAAGTTACACCGTGGAGCGCGCACGGATTGGCCAGGTCACCGATTATGACCGTCTGGTGCTCGAAGTGAACACTGACGGGTCCATTTCGCCCCACGATGCGCTAAGTGAGGCGGCACGTATTCTGGTGCAGCACTTTACGCTCATTTCTGGCGTCGCAGAGGAAGAACCAGAGGTCGAGGAAGAGGACGAGGGTGGCATCCCGGCCCGCTTGTATGAGACGCCTATCGAGGAACTTGAGCTGACGGTGCGTGCCTACAATTGTCTAAAGCGTGCTGGCATCACTCAAGTGGGCGAGATACTGGAAAAGCTACAGAAGGGCGAGGAAGAGATTCTGGCCATTCGAAACTTCGGCCAGAAATCGCTCGACGAACTGATGGAAAAGCTCCAAGAAAAAGGTTTCCTCGAAGAGCTGGAACGCATCTCTGAGAGCTCGGCAGAAGAAGATGATTCGTCGGAAGAAGATATAGATCTGGCTGCCTGAGAGGATAACCTTTTCGGAGCACAAAACGAGGCTTACGAGGAAACTGGACGATGAGACATAGAGTAGCGGGCAGAAAACTGGGGCGCAGTTCTGCTCACCGCAAGGCCCTATTCCGCAATCTGGTGACAGAGCTCTTACGACACGAGCAGATTCGTACTACCGAAGCCAAGGCCAAGGCGATTCGCCCTCAGGCCGAGCAATTGATTACCCTGGCCAAACGTGGTGATCTGCATGCGCGGCGATTGGCTGCTCGCGACGTGCAAGACCCGGAGATCTTGCGCAAGCTCTTCGATGAAATCGCAGAGCGCTACGAAGATCGTGAAGGAGGGTATACCCGAATATACAAGCTCGGTCTACGAAAGGGCGATGCTGCGCCGGTGGTACTCATCTCACTGGTCGAGTAGACAGCGCGTAGTGCGGGTTGGACGCAAGGGGTTAGAGCAATGAAAGACGTAGCTCCACTTGTACCCCAACCCTTACTCGCTACTCCTTTCCGTCGATGGAACATCGATACCGGGCAACGGTTGAATACGATGGTACCGATTATTTGGGCTTTCAGATCCAGGCGCGCGGACGCACCGTCCAAGGTGAGCTAGAAAAGGCCATTGAACGTATTACCCAGAAGCAAGTTCGGGTTCTGGGAGCTGGTAGGACCGATGCCGGTGTCCATGCCAGTGGACAGGTGATCGCCTTCGATGTTTCTTGGCGGCATGCTGATGAGGAGTTGCATCGGGCGCTAAATGCAGTTCTGCCAGCGGACATCGCCATCAGGCAATTGACAACGACATATGCTGCTTTTCACCCACGCTTTGATGCCAAATGGCGTCAGTACCGGTACACTGTTCTTAACCAGCCGCTTCGCTCGCCCTTGTGGGCGCGCAAGGCGTACCACGTTGCAGAACCTCTTGACGTGGAGGCGATGGCGGCGGCGAGCCAGGCACTGGTAGGAAGTCACGACTTCGCCGCGTTTGGCAAACCGCCTCAGGGTGACAGCACGGTTCGCGACGTAGCGCGAGCCAGGTGGTTTGTCGAGGGCCCGGGCGATGTTGAAGGCAAGCTTGTGCTCTTTGAGATAACGGCGAATGCCTTTTTGTACAGGATGGTGCGTAACATCGTCGGTACGCTTGTGCGCGTAGGACGGGGCGAGTTCCCCCCCGGTGAGATCGTGTCTCTCCTGGGGTCCAAGGATCGGGCGGCAACTGGTCCGCCAGCGCCAGCGTGCGGTCTGTGCCTGGTAAAGGTAACGTATGCGGAAAACGGATAACGAGGTTATGCGGACAATGGGTATCGAGTAAATGGGTAATAAGGGAGCTTAGCGAGCTTGACACTCGTTGCCCATTTCGGATTACCTATCACTTTTGTTGGGAGTTGTGAGATCGTGAAGACATTTTCAGCTAAGCCATATGAAGTTGAACGCGAGTGGTTTGTGGTTGATGCCGAAGGCCAGACTCTGGGTCGTTTGGCGACGCGCATCGCCACGATACTGCGTGGCAAGCACAAGCCCATTTTCACACCGCACGTGGATTGTGGCGACTACGTGGTTGTCGTAAATGCTGACAAAATCAACGTGACGGGGCAGAAGCTTGATCAGAAGATATATTACCGTCATAGCGGCTATCCAGGAGGGCTTCGGCAGGTTACCCTGCGCCGGCGATTGGAGACTTTCCCGGAACGAGTCATCGAGTCGGCGGTGCGCGGAATGTTGCCCAAGAATCGGTTGGGCCGCAAGATGTATAAGAAGCTTAAGGTGTATGCTGGGCCTGATCACCCGCACGAGGCGCAGCAGCCCAAGCCAATGGACAATATAGGCTGAGGGGGTAAGAGGAATCGTGGAAGATACTCAATACTACGAAGGTCTTGGACGGCGAAAGACGGCTACTGCCCGGGTGCGATTATTCCCTGGTGGCGATGGTTCAAT
>JAUVPY010000225.1 GCA_030598425.1 Anaerolineae bacterium | reverse complement strand
TCTCAATTGACATTTCGCCTCAGCTTTCCCTGCTGACCACCAAACTGTATATCCCACCTAGGCGACCCGGACTCGTTCCTCGCCCGCGCCTGATCCAACGGTTGAACGAAGGGCTGACTCGTAAGCTGACCCTCATCTCCGCGCCTGCCGGTTTCGGTAAAACTACTCTGCTTAGCGAATCGATCAAGCAGAGCGAGACTCCTGTGGCGTGGCTTTCGCTGGATGAGGGCGACAATGACTTGAGGCGCTTTCTGTCCTACGTCATCACCGCGCTGCAGACAGCCTATGCTGATATTGGCGAGGCTGCGCTGACCATGCTCCAATCACCTGGCATGACCAATGCCGTCACACCCCACGTCGAGTCGCTCCTGACAACCTTGATCAATGAAATCGCGGCCATCCCGGAGGGAGACAACGTCGAAGGCGACCGCGCCTGCACCCTCGTTCTCGACGACTACCACGCAATTGAGGCGCAACCGATTCACGATGTGCTCACTTTTCTCCTCGAACATATGCCGGCAAACATGCATCTGGTCGTCGCCAGCCGGACGGTTCCTTCGCTGCCCCTGGCTCACCTGCGCGCTCGTGGCCAACTGACCGAACTGGGCGCTCCTGATCTGCGTTTCACACCGGATGAGGCGTCGGCCTTTCTCAACCAGGTGATGGACCTGGGCCTCTCCGCCGAGGATGTCGCCACGCTGGAGACGCGCACCGAAGGATGGATCGCCAGCCTGCAACTGGCAGCGCTTTCGATGCAGGGACACGAGGACATCTCTGGTTTTATCGAGTCCTTCACCGGTGAGCACCGCTACATTTTGGACTATTTGGCCGAAGAAGTCTTACAGCGGCAACCAGAACACCTTCAGAGCTTCCTGCTAAAGACCTCAATCCTCGATCGTTTGAGCGGCTCGCTGTGCGAAGCTGTCACAGGCCATGGGATAACTGGTCAGATGACGTTGGAAAGGCTTGAGTCTGCCAATCTGTTCATCGTCCGCCTGGACGATAGACGGCGATGGTATCGCTATCACCATCTCTTTGCCGACTTTTTGCGCGATCGCTTGCGGCAGATATATCCTGACCAGGTTCCAGCTCTACACCGCTGTGCAAGCGAATGGCACGAGGCTCGAGGGCTGATGGATGGGGCCATTGGGCATGCGCTGGAGGCAGAGGACTTTGAACGAGCCACCCGCCTGGTTGAGCAGTTGGCCAATACCGGTGCCATTGTCAGTGAACCGACCAGGATATTAGGCTGGCTCGAGATCCTGCCACTGGAGCTGGTACGCTCCCGGCCAGGATTGTGCATATCTTATGCTATGGCGCTGCTCGAGGTGGGTCAATTGGATGTTGTTGAACCACATCTGCAGGCTGCCGAGCGCGCGATCGAGGTCGAAACTGGAGCACCTATTGCTTCTTTGATGAAGAGTGCAGCCGGACCGCCAAACATTGGCGCAGGTGAAGGCGCCCGCATTGATTATGGCGCGACTGAGACCTATTTGGGACAGTTGGCGGCTATCCGCTCTATCGTTGCTTGCTATAGCGGAGATCCGTCCGGCGCGGTTGAACTTTCCCGCCAGGCCCTCGAATACCTCCCCGAAGACAACCTGTTTTGGCGGGGCGGCATGGCCATCAACATCGCTCTCAATCTGGCAGGCGCATATCGCTCAAGCACAGACGTGGTCGAGGCGACCCAGGCTTTGGCAGAAGCCGCTGAGGTGAGCCGGGCAGCCGGCGATCTGCATACCACTCTGTTTACCCGCAGTAAACTGGCTGACTTGCAGAAGGCCCAAGGGCATCTTCACCAGGCGGCAGAAACGTACCGACAGTCATTTCAACTCACGACCGACCAACGCGGGCAGCGGTTACCGGCCGCTGGCAGGGCATACGCGGGCATGGGCGCGCTTCTCTACGAGTGGAACGACATTGACGCCGCCACGCAGCATTTACTGGAGAGCATCGAACTCGGTAAAAGAGGGGGAGACCCAGAAATCTTGGTAGAAGGCTATGTCACTCTGGCGCGAGTGAACCAGGCGCGGGGAGATATGGATGGCGCGGTGCTAAGCGTTCAGAAGGCGGAGCAACTCGCGCGAACTTCCGACATCGCCTGGATGGCAGGCCAGGTAGGGGCCTGTCAGGCACGGCTGTGGATGGCCCAGGGCAACATCGCTGCGGCGGCGCGTTCGGCCAAGGGAAGCGGGCTGAACGTGGGTGTCGAACTCGGCTACAAACGCGAGGACGAATACACCACTTTGGCACGGGTACGTATCGCCGAGAACAGACATGACCAGGCACTTGAAATATTAGAGTGGTTGTTGGGGGTGACCGAAGGGGCGGGGCTGACGGGCATGGTGATCGAGATCCTGGCCCTACAGGCGTTGGCATCCCAGGCCAAAGGGGACAGCGTTCAGGCCAGTGCAGTGTTAAGAAGAGCCTTGTCGCTGGCCGAGCCGGAAGGCTACATCCGCCTCTTCGTGGATGAGGGTGCCCCGATGGCCAAGTTGTTGCGCCACGCTGCGTCGCAGGGCATTGCCTTGGGCTACACGAGCAAGTTGTTGGCAGAATTTGACCCATCAGCAATCGTCACGACACTGCTGCCTGGAGAGACGCCCCCTGGAGTTGAACCTCTTTTCGAACCCCTCAGCGAACGCGAGGTCGAAGTGTTGCGTCTGATTGCCGTTGGCGCTTCCAACCGTGAGATAGCGCAAGATCTCTTTGTCACCGTGGGCACCGTCAAGAAGCACATCAACAATATTTTTGGCAAGCTCGATGTTCATAGCCGCACCCGGGCGGTAGCGCGAGCCAGGGAATTGAATCTGTTGCCGTAAAAGCAGAGCGTTTTTGTCTCTCCCTCTCAAATCCCCCCATCTTGTAGCTGGATGCAGCCTTGCTGCCAATCTCTTCCGAATACCTTCATCAAAAATCAACCCCCTGAATACACCTTTTGGTGACTGACAATTCAGCCAGTTGTCTGCTATACTGGACGCACAAATCCAATCTTCAATCCCTCAGGGTTAGGGATCGATCGAATTAATGGAGGTGCAACAGTGGCTGATACAATGGTAAAACCAGGTGTGGACGAAATTGTCAACGCATTGCGCGAGGACGCCGGGGAGTTAGATTTTAACCCCCAAGAGTCACGTGTGTTTATTCAGGCTTTGCGTCTACTGACAGAGGGACGGCCAATCTCGTCAGATCAGGTCGAGCAAATCGCTGCGGGCCATGGTTTGACTGGCGAAGAGGCAAACGCCGCTCTGAACTGGGTTGCCGAGCGCAATGATGATGGCCACATCGTGGGGTTAGCTGGCCTTTCCTTGAACAACTGGGGCCACAAATTCAACGTAGGCGGACAAGCCATGACGACCTGGTGTGCTTTGGACACGCTATACCTTACACACATCATAAGACAACCGGTTGAAGTTGAGTCCCCTGATCCGGTAACCAACGAGACAATTCGGGTCACCTTCGGATCCGATCAGGTAGAGGGGTACACCCCAAGCAGTGCCGTAGTATCCATCGTGATCCCGAAGGTTAAGGAGAAAGGGCTGGAGTCTGCTGAGGAAATTTGGACAGCCTTTTGTAACTATTCCCTGTACTTCACTTCGACTGAGACAGCCCTAGAATGGTTTGCGGACAAACACGTTGAGCCAGTGTTCCTCACCGTCGAAGAAGCCCACGAGTTGGGTGGTAAGTGGTTCCAGAAAGTCATCCAATATGCCTAAAGCGATGACCGGAGACTGTTGACCCGGCGGCTGTGGATTCACGGTCAGTAGGAAAGGGGTCAACCAGCCATTGACTTTTTCACCCAAGAGAACCCGAGAGTGGTGAAGATGCACATCGGTATCCCAGGTAAACTTCTTCCGTAGGGCACGTCTCGTTCCAGAGTAAGGCAAAATGTGACATATCCATCGACACTTGAGTAGCAGCGTACTATTCAAAAAGAACAGAGGTGATCAAATGACAACATCTAATGACATCCAAAACAGGCAACTCGAGCACTTGTTCGAGGTGCAACTAGAGTACAAGGAAGACAAGCCACCGGTCTCCACCGAAGGTAAAGTGGGGGAATACATCGGCAGCGGTGAGGGAACCGCAAATGGCTCCCAGATCAACGGATCTATCCATTGGACCCTGTTCGAGGCCCAGAGCGAAACGGTCTGCGAGTCCAATATGTTCGGCGTGATCGAGACGGACGACGGGGCAAAGATCAAATTCGATACCATGGGCTTTTTTATGCGGCCCGACCAGGACAACCCGAACCTGTGGGTGACTTCGGCGGCGGTGAAATTCGACACCGAGGACGACCGCTACCGGTGGCTGAACGCGATCCTGGGCGTGTGGGAAGGCGAGCTTGACATGGGGACGAAACGTCATCACTACCAGGTCTACGCGCGGCCAACCGGGTAGTACAACAACTAGCTTCGCCTGGGTCGTGGCAACTTCCGGTTAGGGGCAATGGTTTCGAGACTATGAGTGATGTTAGAAAGGATAGTGCTATGAACGCATCTCCCGCGAAAGGTGAGTCCGCTAGCACCTTGACGGACATATATGATGTCGAGGCGCTGAAGAAACTGTTCAACCAGGATGAGGGCTTACCCCGTCTCATTCTTCTGTTATCTCCCACCTGACCGGTTTGTGTCCAAGGCGCCCGTCGGGTGCAGATGGAGATCCTGGCTAGAAATCCCTCGGCCAATCTCCAGGTCTATGCCATCTGGTACAGCATGTACCCAGGCGATGACCGGTCGAAGTGGGATGAGGGTTACATACCGGATCCGAGGGTCACTCACCTCTGGGATGAGGGGAAGCTCGTAGGCCGGTGGATGGTGGAGCACAACATCGTAGACTATCCCAGGGAGATCCTGTGGGACGCATATCTCCTGTTTGGCCCCAAAGCAAGGTGGGATGACATCCCGTCGCCGCTCATCAGTTGGGGGACACCAGTCTACCACAGACGTCACCAACTTAAGAATGCAATCCTCCCGCTTCTGGAAGAGGCAGCCACTGCTGCCGTGGCGGAGGAGACGGCTACTCCCGTCACGGAGAGCGAACAGCGTGGCCCTCAGGTTGCTACACCGCAGGCCAGTGGAGGCCCAACAGATTTCGACCTGATGGTGATCGGAGGCGGTTCGGGAGGTTTTGCAGCCGCCATCCGGGGGGCGGAGCTGGGAAAGCGCGTCGCCTTGGTCGAAGCCGGGGCCATTGGCGGAACGTGTGTCAACGTGGGCTGCATACCCTCCAAGACGATATTACGCGCTGCTGAGATACATCACAACGCCGGGCATCACCCCTTCCAGGGAGCTGTGCGTTTCAGCGCCGCCGGGGATTGGAACGCAGTAATCCACCAGAAGGATGAATTGGTGGCCAAGATGCGCAAGAGCCGGTACGAGGACGGGCTGGATGCCTACGCGG
>JAUVPY010000130.1 GCA_030598425.1 Anaerolineae bacterium | reverse complement strand
CCGGACCTGCCGCGCTACCTGCGCAACCGTTGGCTACAGCCCCTGGTCCGGCCCACTGCTCTCCACCCCCGCTGGGATATGATCGACGAGCAGACGGTTGCCGCTGCTCACCGCCAAGGGCTGAAAGTAATCCCCTGGACCTGCGACGAGCCAGACGCCATGCGGCGTCTGGTCGGGTGGGAGGTGGATGCCATTATCACCAGCCGTCCCGACTTGTTGTACGACCTCCTGCGCAGCGAGTAGAGAGAGAGACATTGAGCTCGTCACCATACCTGCCCCGCTGGTTTCTGAGGTTTGCCTTTCGCCTGCTCTATAACCAATTGGCCTGGACTTACGATCTGGTGGCCTGGCTTGTGTCGTTTGGCCAATGGGAGGCGTGGCGGCGCATTGCCACCCTCTTCTTTCAAGAGGGGCCTGTTTTGGAATTGGGCTACGGCACCGGAGGCCTCATGGCCGATATGGCGGCACGCAATCTGGCTGCGGTAGGGCTGGACCTTTCGCCCTACATGGCACGTCAAGCCCGGAAGCACTTGCTACGGGAAAGAGCCGTTCCCCGCTTAGTGAGTGGCCAGGCCCAACATCTCCCCTTCCCGGATGCTTCCTTTGCCAACGTGGTGGCCACTTTCCCCACGGACTTCATCCTTGAGCCCCAAACGTTGACCTCGGTTGCTCGGGTTTTGCGACCCGGTGGCTGCCTGGTGATCGTCACAATGGGCTACTTGACAGGCACCGGCCTTCGGCGAGGCTCAGGCAGACGCCTGGCCGGCCACATCATCAACTGGCTGTATCGGATCACCGGCCAGCATGAGATCCCCGAACCTAAACCGCTGGCCCGGCTACAGGAGTTTGGCTTTTCGGCGCGATGGGAAGATGCGACATTGGAGGGAGCCAAGGCCCGCTTGCTGGTGGCCACCCGGCGCTAAGGCCGCTATCGACCCTCGACACACAAGTACGGTCTCTTTTTCTCAGGGACGGCCTCGTGGTATAATTGGCCCAGCGTGTTCAAGGCGAGTTGTGGGAGCGGGGTTAAGGACTTACTGACACCCGAGATGGAGCATCGATTTTGAGCAATCTGGTCAACCCCTATCATGCAGGCCGGCCTGTCGAAGGCCCGGAGATGTTCTTTGGCCGCGACGATGCCCTGATCTGGGTCGAGCAACAACTCGCCCTTGATCGTCGCCTGCTATTTATGCACGGTCCGGACCTGATTGGCAAGACCTCGTTGGCCCGCCGTCTGCCAGCTTTTCTGAGCGAGCGCGTCCCTTTTCTATATTTTTTAGGCAAGTCTCACCAGGGCAGGCCGTTGCCCCAGGTGTTGGCGGCGCTGGCCGGGGACTTGGCCAACCAACTGATGGCCCAAGACCTCGTCTCACCGGGACAGGTGGATACAGCCGCCGATTCAGCCACAGCCGTCAAGTCTCTCTTGAATCAAGCCAGTCTTGCACTGGAAACGGGGAGTTCGTCGTCCTTAGGGATCCCGCAGGAAGACCAGACACAGCGACTGCTGCTGGTTCTTGATGACGTACATCTGCTGGCGGATGGGGAGCCCCCTTCCCTGGATAGTCTCTTTGACTTCTTGGCCAACTTATTAGCCGCCGTGCCGCGTCTGCAACTGTTGTTGACCCTATCCGATCTGAGCTATGCACAACTCACCCACCCAATCCTGTTGGGGGCAGCGGATTTCAGGCTGGGACCGCTCAGCAGCGACGCGGCGCAGCAACTCATTACTCGGCCCGCGCAGGGAGCGTTGAGGTTTGACGCCGGGGTGACCAAGCGCATCGCTGAGATCACGTCCAACCACCCCTATTATTTGCATCTCTTCTGCTACACCCTTTACAACCATTGTGCGCGAGACGGATGGGTAAACCAGAGCGATATTGATCGTGTGCTGGACACATTGCTGACTCTCCCCAACGAGGAGTTTCAGGCCATCTGGGACCGGTCCACCTGGGCGGAGCGAGCAGCGCTGACTGCACTGGCGGGCCTGAAGGGCGCCCACGGTCCGATAACGCGGCAAGAGGTGATCAACTATCTGCGACGGTTTGACCCGGGGGTTGTCCCTGACGTAATTCTGGACGCGCTTGAGTCGCTGGCCGACCGGGGCGTGCTGGTGCGTATGGGAGCGTTAAGCTATCGCTTTGCGGTCAATCTACTTCGCTATTGGCTTGATCACCACACCGACCCGGCCGAGGTTCTATCTAGCGTTAATTGGAATCAGCTCAGCCTGCAACTGGCTGCGCGATCTGCCTCCGAGGAAGTGGAGGTTGTGGAGCCTACGCCGAGTGCCAGCGAAACGGCAGACGAAGAAAATGGCCAGCGCAAATGGGGACTGGGGACCCTGTCTATCGTGGGGTTGATCGGGACAGCCTTGATCGGGTTAGTCCTCCTGGCGCTGGCGTTTGGTGGCCTGTTGGCGTCGGAGATCAGCGAACCTACGCCGACGGCGGGGCAGGCCCAGGCGACCAGCGGCTTTGTGCCACCAACTCCCACCGCCACTCCCAGCCCAGTGCCCACGCCGACGCCCACTCGGCCCCGAGTCGTTGCCCATTCCCTGCCCGCGATTGTCTACATGGCGCGGGGTGCTGAAGACAACGTCCCCCCGTCGACCTGGCAGCTTTTTGTAATGAACGCCGATGGCGCCAACCGTCAGCAGGTAACCGAAGACAACGCTGATGACATCACACCGGTTTGGTCACCGGATGGACAGCGTGTCGCTTTTGTCTCACAGCGCGACGGCAACCGGGAGATATATATAGTGGATTCCGATGGCTTGAGCGCGGGTGGCACTGGGGTGGTGAACCTAACGCAGCATCCTGCCGAAGATTGGACCCCGGCTTGGTCGCCCGACGGACAACAGCTTGCCCTTTCATCCAACCGGCAGGGCACTTGGGAGATCTTCGTTATAGACGCCGACGGCACCAATCTGAGACAGATCACCAACGACGGAGCGGGGAACTTGTCACCGGTTTGGTCACCGGATGGTAAGATGATGGCTTATTCCAGCAAACGCGATGGGAACTGGGAGATTTACGCGATGTCCGCCCCAGACGATCAAGGCCAGGTGGCGGGTGGGGCGCAGCGGCTGACTTTCTCCGATGGGAACGATCTATCGCCTCTCTATTCGCCCCAGGGGGACCGTATTGCCTTTGAGAGCAACCGGGAGGGAAATGTTGAGATTTACGTTGTGAACGCCGACGGGTCAAACCAGCAGAACCTCAGCAACCTACCCTACGCCGATGATCACGGTCCAGTCTGGTCGCCCGATGGACGGCGGCTGGTATTCTATTCAAACCGCGAGGGGAGTTGGGATCTGTTTGTGATGACGGCCACCGGCGAGAACGTCATCAACCTCAGCAACAGCCCTGATGTGGACGAGCAGGCTCCTGCCTGGCGACCTTAACGCTTGTCCAATTTCATATGCTCCTTCAAGTTGTGCTCCACCGCATAAGCGGCTGCCTCGGCCCGATTAGAAACCCCAAGCTTGCCCAGGATGTTGCTCACGTAGTTACGTACGGTTCCCTCGCCGAGGTATAGGGATTCCGCAATCTCGCGGTTCGTTTTACCTTCGGCTATTAGGGCAAGCACTCGCAATTCTTGCTCGGTCAGATCAGCAAAAGCAGCAAAGGCCTCTCTGCGGTCTGCTTCCCGCACTCTGGCCAGAACGCGGCGTGTGAGACTTGGATCGAGCAGCGCCTCACCGCGTCCTACTGTTTCGATGGCGCGCACCAATTCATCACTGCCGATTTGCTTGAGGACGTACCCGGCGGCACCGGCGGCAATGGCGTCAAAGAGCAGGTCATCTTCCGCATATGAAGTGAGCATTATGACTCGAGTTTCGGGAGCCTGACTCATGATGCGCTGACAGGCTTCGATCCCGCTACTGCCGGCCAACCGAATGTCCATCACGACTACGTCAGGTCTGTATTCGAGCGCGCGACTGACAGCTTCGTCCGCAGTGGAGGCTTCGGCCACTACTTGCCAACCTGACTGTCGCTCCAAAAGTCCTCTTAACCCTAAGCGCACGACCTCGTGGTCGTCAACTACCATTATTTTCACTGTGCCACTCCCTGACAGAATACCTGTTTCGAGTTTTTCCCTGCTTTGGCTACAAAATAGGCGTCACGCCCCGTTTGGCAACCTCATATTCGTAAGGTACTTCCAGGTCTAAAACTACGCCGCGGCCTGGTTGGCCACTGATGGTTAGTTTGCCGCCGAGCAATATTGTTCGCTCACGCATATTACGCAGCCCATGCCCTCTCCCGTCGTTGGGCAAGTTGGCCATCCCAATGCCGTCGTCTGCGATGCGGAGCCGCAACGCATCTACTCCCCATTGTAAGCGTACTAAAACCCGCTTGGCCTGCGCGTGCCGCGAGATGTTGGTCAGGGCCTCCCGAACAATGCGCAAGAGGTGCTGTCGTCGCTCAGCAGTCAGAACGTGGGGATCGTTGCCGTTTACGTCGAAGTCAACTGACAACAAGGTATTGACGCGCAAGTCACGCAGCATTTTCGAAAGACCCTCTTCGATCTCCCCAGCCTCGATCTCGGGTTCACCACGCAGGTCAAAGATGTAGCGCCGAATCTCTTGAATGGTGTTGTTGAGCGATTTCATCACGGCCGACAGTTTCTCTTTAGCCTCGCTGGGTGCGTCGTCCATCAAATAAGCTGCGCCTTCCAGCATCAGGCCGGCCGCATAGATGGACTGAATGGTCCCATCGTGCAGCTCCCGCCCGATTCGCTCGCGGTCTGCAATCAGCACCCGCGCCCGCTCAGCCTCCTCCAACGCCTGAGCTGTCTCGATCCGAAATATCTCCAGGGCTTGGATCACGCTGTAGGCGAGAAGCAGACCAAAAATGGAGCGAAAAACCTGAATAGGTACCCCGATGGTGCGCTCTAGCAGACTGTAGTTCAGCACGTTGGCCGGGAAGAAGGGCACATTAGGCACCATGAGGCCGTTGAGCACAGCCAGCGCGACCAACGACAGGCTGGCCATGTTCAAAAACTGCTCAATGCGAGGCAGATTCAACGGCCTGATCTTTTGCCGGATGTGTCTCTGGATCCCGAACGCAGCAATAATCGCTGCCGGGCCAGCCAGAAAGTAACGAGCCGCCACCTCCCAGTAAGTCAGGAGTACGTCGTCGGGAGCCAGACGCAGGAGCCAGATTCCAACCAAGGTCGCTTCCCAGACGATAAGCAGCCCGACCGGGAGCCACCTGGCCCATGCCTGAGGCACCTGGTCTGGCGTCATCAACTGTAACCCAAATCGCATCAGGGCAGCGAATGACAGGGCCAGCAGCGAGACCTGGACAAACTCCAGTGCGGCGATCAGTTTCTCTGGGAGATACGTGGCCTGAATGGGGATGAACACGTTTCCCCACTGAGCCAGCCCGTTGGCGATCCCGAATATCGCCAGGAATGGAAGGCTCTCAGTCAGGGCCAGCCGGCTGGGTTGGCGTGATTGCCAGATAATGGCCAACCCAACGACGAAGAAGACCTGACCGTACAAGAAGAAAAAGACTATTTCATTGGTCTCAAAGAAGCTACGCAGCACATCAGCCATGGTTCACTGCCGTATTTCGAGTAGTGTCTGTTTCTCCCGTACTGCCCGCTCGACGAAGGTCGCGAACGTCGTGGGTGGGCGACCGAGCAGCCATCTCAGGACATTTGGATTACCCCAGAACCCATAGTCCTCGTAGTAGCGAAACATCCTGACCAGCGTCTTTACCTGATAGTCGCCCAGCCCCGCCGCTCGCGCCCCCTCCTCCCACACGTCGAGAGGCACCGCCTGCGCCCGGACCGTATGCCCCAAGCCGTGGCTCAAGATGGCCGCCACATCGGTCTGGGTAAGGACCTCCGCGCCAACCAATTCGTAGGTGGCTCCCTGATGCCCCGCTTCGGTGAGTACCAGGGCCGCAGCAGCGGCCACGTCCTCCAGGTCAACCATCCCCAAGCGGGTCTCCACCGCGTAGGGCACCTGGTAGACACCATCCTCCAGGATTGAGTCCCAACCGGCCAACACGTTTTGCATGTAGGGGGCCGGTTGCAGAATCGTGAAAGGCAGACCTGACTCGAAGAGGTGTTCCTCGACCCGCAGTTTCGCCCAGTGGTGTGGCATGGCCTCCGTCTGGGGGTGAAGCACCGAGTGATAGACGACGTGCGCTACCTCCGCCGAACGGGCCGCGCCGATTACGAGTTGCCCAATGCCGAGTTCGTCGGGGCTCATATTGGTACAAATGTGATACAGCGCCCGGACCCCTTGGACGACTTGTTTTACCGCTGCCTGGTCGCGCATGTCCCCCACGATCACTTCGCGAGCGCCCAACTCCCACAGCAGCCCCACCTGGTTAGGGCGATAGACCAGAGCGCGAACTACGGCGCCCCTTGCGACCAATGCGCGCACCACCGCGCGTCCGGTTTTTCCGGCTGCTCCGGTAACGAGAATCACGGCTTGCTCTCGACCCCCACGCACAATCTATTTTCTATCTTACTGGTCTAATTTTAACACAACCTCCCCCGGCTGTAAACCACGGCACCCGTCCGTCACGAATAGAAACGGAGGCGGCTGTGGGTTCGCCGCCTCGTAGAATGCCTGCTGTTGAATTGTAGTGAGTGGGCATTACCATCTCGTAATTAGGTCCACTAGAGCACTGAGTGAAATCAAAAGGAACTGTGCTCTCGGTGGTTTATCAAAATCAGCGGTAGATATATGCAACGCTTATTTGCAAACGGGACTAAATCGGGCGATGCAATATACCTGATTTCCTCCAACCAGAATGACTGCAGGGTGTCCCACGGATTAGGAAGGGTGTCGTCAGTCACGTACACATTGGCGATGTTTCGTTTCGCGGCTAGTTGTATGTGAGAACGCATTGTCTCGGAATCTCCCGCACAAACAGTATGCACAAGCATCGCAAAGCGTTCAGCTGGGTAATCTTCAACGTAACCATCCGGCTGATAGTCGGG
>JAUVPY010000338.1 GCA_030598425.1 Anaerolineae bacterium | reverse complement strand
CCCGGTCGGCCTCCATCCCAGGTCTCAGTATATCAGTCGAAGGTCTTTGAGAATAGATGATAAAGGACACGCTGCGGCTATAGCTTTTTACGAGGAATGCGTATCGTCGCATAGAAACAGGGCGCAGGTTCCAATAACCGGCGCCCTGTTCTGGTTCATCGCGCAGGATCCGCGCGGCCGTTCAGCTATTCTTTCGGCTCGTAGAGCAAGGTAGCCGGTCCCGTCAAGTGGCAGCCCAAACAGACTCTGCGGTCCACAGGGCCTTCTTTGCTGGTGGCAGGTGCTACCTCATAGGGAGCCTCATCCACATGACATTGCGAGCAGTCCATCCCGATTGCATCAGCATGAATTCGGTGGAAACGCTGATCCTTCTCCATGCCGAATTCGTCGCCTACGTCGATCTAGCCACTGCGGATCTGTTCCGCTATCTCCTCCAGCGTCGGCGGCGTATCTTGCCCTGCCACCGAGTTGGCTTCGACGCCGATCAGTACGACGGTCAGCAGGAGTGAACCGATGAGGATTGCGTACATTGTGCGCTTCATTCCAGACCTCCCTTTGTCTTTTCATTACCGCCTGGCTGGAAGCTGCGGATGTAGTAGACCTTCGGCTCCGTGCCCATCTCTTCTCGGAGCCGGGTCGTATGGTACTTGCCGATTAGATAGTTGACGTCGCTATCCGGATCGTCCAGGTCACCAAAGATGCGTGCGTCGGTCGGACATACCTCAACACAATAAGGTAATTCCCCCTTGTTGACGCGGTGGTCACAGAAGGTGCATTTTTCAACAACGCCTTCTGGTCGGATACCTGGCAGCGTCTCTTCCCTAGCCGGGTTGTAATAGGGAATCGTGTTGCCGCCGACCTCATCGACCAGCTCGATAGGCGACGATGTAGCCTCTGGGATTGTGGCCGCTTCACCTTGCCAGAAGGGATGCGGTTCCTTCTTGTTAAAGTAGATGACGCCGTAAGGACAGGCAGCCATACAGTACCGGCAGCCAATACACTTATCGGGATCGAACATGGTGATCCCGGTCTCGGTCTTATACATTGCGTCGGTGGGGCAGACGCCCACGCACGGAGCGTTGGCGCAGTGGTTGCAGAGGGTCGGCGTGTACTCGTAGCGCACGTTGGGGAATGTACCCACGGTGCGCGAGATCTTGCTCGCCCATTCAACGCCCTCGGATAAATTGTTCTCGTTCTTACAACCGATGATACAGGCGCTGCACCCGGCACATCGGTGAAGGTCTATTACCATTGCGTATTTAGTCACGGTTCACCTCCTAGAGCTTCTCTACTTTGACCCGAGTGGTGCTGGAGAAAGCCGAGCTGCCACTCAGACGGTCATAGTCTGCCGGGATGATGTCGTTGTTGTTGCCGCCCCTGGCCTTGACGCCAAATTCTTCCGCCGCTACCTGTCCATAGGCCCAATGCCCCTGGCCGAAGGTCTTGGCAATCGCGCCTGGCCGCACGCCTTCCCACAGCTTGGCGGTGCATTCCAGTTCTCCGGTCGGGGAAATCAGCTTGATCTTGTCGCCGTTCTGGATGCCGATTTTCTCGGCGTCCAGCGGGTTGAACTTGGCGACGTCGTCCCAGGCTTCGTCGCCGGGGTCCACATCGCGCAGTTCCTGGTACCAGAGACAGTTGGCCGATCTGCCTTCGCGATTCAGCTTGGACCTGTGATCGACGAACACAAAGGGGTACTCGGCCTCATCGCCCCACATGTAGGGTTCTTCATAGTGAGGCACGAAAGCCATCTCCCCGCGAGCCAGGTAGTTGCATGTCTCCAGAATGTCGTCGATGTCCGTCTCGTGCTTCTCGGCATGTTTGCCGAGGGCCTCTTTAAGCGTCTCGCTATAGAACTCAAACTGATCGGTTACCGTACCAAAGGCGCCCCAGCGTTTACGGTATGGGTAGGGGTCCGAGTTCCAGACGCCGGTGGAGCGGAAGTCCTCCCAACCTTCAAACGAGTCGCCGCCTTCATGCTGGTCCGGGTCCCACAATTTCTGCGTGGAATACTTGACTGCGTTGAATGCGAATTCCTTCTCGTTGGTCGGGGCCGCGCCGGTTTCGGGGTCCTTGTACTCCTGGTAGTGCCGGAGGAGATTATCGAACCCTCGCTCAGCCAGTTTCTCGGCAAGAAGCCAGGGAATCTCGGTCTCATCCGTATAGACATCCCACACGGGTTCGATCACCGGCTGCAGCAGAGTGACGTGACGGTGTCCATTGCCATGGGATTTGACCCAGCCCCATTTTTCGAACATATGCTGCGTTGAGGGCAGGACAATGTCGGCAAACCAGGTGAACTCCGAAGCGTTGGTGGTGATGTGCGCCACGAACGGTATTTTACTCAACGCCCGATACCAACGTTCAGTCTGGGGGGCCGAGAAGGTGAAGTTGTTCATGTAGGCGATGGCGACTTTGATCTCGTTGGGATCCTCGTTGAGGATGCCGTCAGCGGCGTTATTTGTGACCACGCCACCGCCCGATTTGCCCTTGTTGAGGGCCGGGAAGGCTTTCGTCCCGCGCTGGTCGATCTTCTTATGGCTCTTGCCCTCTGCCGCGATCTCATCGATGAAATCGTCCGGAGCAGGGAATGACTGGGTGTATTCTTTGTTGGCCTTCAGGGTGCCGCCGACGTTATCTACCGCTCCCACCAGCCCATTGAGGGCGTGGGCGGCCATGCTGGCGTATGCGCCTCTGGGCTGCATATGGATGCCGCGAGAGGTCCAGGAGATAGCCTGGGGGGCCGCCTTGCCGTAGCCGATACCTACCTTGAGGATTTGATCAGCCGCCAGGCCGGTCTTCTCTGCGGCCCATTCGGGCGTCTTATCCTTGAGTTCCAGGTTCCACCAGCTAACCAGCCCGTGGGTGAAGTTACTCTCGAAGGCGGCTTCATCGACCTCTTCACCGGCCACAAACTGGTTGACGCCGTCCGCGAAATCGCCCACGAATTCTCTGTTCCAAAGCCCTTCGGTCAGAATTACGTGGGCCAGAGCCACAGCCAATGCGCCGTCCTGGCCCGGCTTAATGGGCAGCCATATATTGGCTTTGGCCGCCGTGGTGGATAGCCTGGGGTCAACTACCACCACCTGTGCATGATCCTGCATATCGCCCCAGGCGCTGAGATAGTAGGAAACCTGGCGGTTGGAGGACAGCGGGTCCGTGCCCCAGAGGATGATGTAGCGCGTGTTCTCAACGTCGTACTGGCGATAGTCCCACAATCCTTCCGTGAAGTAGGGACCGAACTTGTCAGCCTCGGCGCAGAGTGCGCTGTGAGAGATGTTGTTGGGCGAGCCGATGATCTTGGTCATGCGGTCATAGATGATGTCGCGCATGTAGGAATACCGGCCGCGCATGAGCATGTACTTGTGGGTTTCGTTGTTGTCCCGCAGCTCCATAATCTTGCCGGCAATGGTGTCAAGGGCTTCGTCCCAGGTGATGGGGACAAATTGCGGATCCTCATCCCTGCCCTTGTTGGGGTTGGTGCGCTTCATGGGCGTCTTGACCCGGTCAGGATCATAGACCTGTTGCAATCCCAGATGCGATTTGGGGCAACTCGTTCCTCCGTTGACCATGGAGTTGGGATTGCCCCGCACTTTGACGGCTCGCCCGTCGGTCACGTAGATCTGTGCGGCGCACCAGGAGGTGCAGCCCTGGCATGTGGTGGGGAGCCATTCGCCGGCTGCCGATTGCAGCGGCATGGCTGGCGCCGCAGTCGCACCGGTTGCGGCGAACGCCCGCAGTTGCGGCATTCCGACCTGACTGGCGACGGCGACGGCTCCGCCCGCAGCGCCGACCACCTTCAGGAAGGTGCGCCGTGGCATTGACATCTTGGGTATCGCTGATGCCACGCCGTTCTTGACTTCTTGTGTTTTCATCTGAGTGCTACCCCCTTCTACGGTTTGCTTAGATGAATGAGCTCAAAACGAGATTTGAAACGCTAGAATGAACCTGGTTTATGCGGAGACATCTTGTTCCATCGAGTGTTCCATCGAATCGGAGTACCAGATATATGGGCACGCAAGGCAAAAGAAAGCCGCCTCGCGGAAGGAGACAGCTTCCTTATCAAGTCGGTCCATTGTCTGGTTGGACGTCGGAAGGCGGCGGGGTTTCCCCCGGATGCCCGACCTACAGTTTGTAGGCGGTGTCCTGTTCCCATAAGCACACGACCCGAAGGGAATCAGGCTCGGAAGCAGCTATATTGTATGATTTTTCACAAGGCGAT
>JAUVPY010000074.1 GCA_030598425.1 Anaerolineae bacterium | reverse complement strand
GTGTGATCGGCAGCCCGTCACCACGCCGGTCCCCACCAGACGATCGACCAGCTCCTGGGTACTGACCCTATTGGCAACCCCTTCTTCTCTCCCTCCCGTGATCCAGCGCTCGAGGATGAAGATGGGAAGGGCCCGCATCTGCCAGGCGGCATCGCGCTCGCCAAGATGGGTCAGATCCTCAATATGCCAGGCTCGGTTTGGTTTTTTTGCTCTGACCGAGATGGTTTCCTCCCCTGACCCTTATTCGCCCTTCCTCACTGTCTCCTCGTTTCTCCCACAACTCTGTGCCACCATTATACTGTATCTCCTCGCGAAAATCTACTGATGGTCAACCTACCTGCTGCTTCGGCACTTCACGAAACTGGATTTCAGCATGACAGGGTTTCTATCACTAATTCAGCCTTACATTGACTCTCCAGGTTCATTAAAGTACAATTGGGCGGGATGCAACGATCGATCGTCTTGAGATACCGCAAAGCGTGCGCCAAAAAAAGATATTGAAAGCCAGCATCCAATATGAGCCAGATATTTCAGCAGATTTTGGATCTAATCAATCGGGGAGAAGTGAGAATATCAGCTCACGGGTACGATGAACTAGCTGAAGATGATATTCTCGTAAGAGATGTAATGGCTGGCGTTTCGGATGCAGACGTCATTGAAGATTACCCTGAATATCCCAAAGGTCCTTGCGTTCTGGTACTCCAATGGGACCCTAAGGGCAAGCCAGTCCACGTGGTATGGGGCATCCCGAGAAATGCTTCTTCTCCGGCTGTACTGGTGACAGCATATAGGCCGGATCCTAAACAATGGTCTGCGGATTTCACGAGGAGAGCAGGATGACAAGGAGACAGGTTTCGAAGCTGATTCACGAAGGCGAATATGTGGCAAAGGTGGATATCGAACTCATTTACACGGACGACGGGTGGTCTCCTTACCTGTCACTGCATGACGCCCGGAAACTCGATGAGGTACGAGAGACGCTGCGTAGAGGCGACCTTAAAGCAGCAGCGCAACTCGCACGTGTCTTCAAACTTACCCCTGTTGCGGCTTGATGGTGGACCATGAGAGGAATCGTGGATCTGAGGGCGAATATGGTAGCCAGGATAAACACGGCCCCGATTCCGATCAGGAGCGCCTCCTGATACACCAAGCCGAGCACCGCAAACGCCATACCGACGAATATCAGCATGAGGTAGAGAACCAACTGGCCTGCCTGATGCCGGGCAGCATTAGATGTCACGGGCCAACTCCTCAAAAACGACAAGCCGGGGGTTGTGGGGGTGGGCTGACCTTGGAGCGGGCTCTCCTCCCCGCCTTAATCAACTGTATCGGGCCGTTCTAGCGTAATAACCCGGTAGCTTTCGGCATAGGTCAACCCCTTTTCTTTACCCGATTCCGCGCCCCATTCTCTGACCATCTCGGTCGGGTCCCAGTCTTCCAACTGGCTGGCGTGCTGCTTGAGGGCGCTGATCTTGCGCTCGATCATCTCCGTCACGTCCACCCACACGTTGGGCTTCTCGACCCCGAAAATGTACACCTGGCGCACGCGGTGTGGGACGCCGGCCTCCGGCCATAACAACGGCATGGCGCTGGCCGGCGCCGCCGCGTCCAGCGCCGCCTGGGCTGCGGCGCGATGATCGGGGTGGTTGATGTACTCGTCGCTGATCAGCAGCGTGGTCGGGTCCCAGGCTATCAGGACCTCCGGCTTGTACTGGCGGATCACGCGCACCAGGTCACGCCTCAGGTCAAGCGTGGGCTGCAACTGCCCATCGTCGTAGCCCAGGAAGACCACCTCGCCCACGCCCAATTCGGCGCAGGCGGCCTGTTGCTCAGCGCGGCGGATCTCGGCCAGTCTTTCGCGCGTCATGTCCGGATCGTGCGAACCGGTGTTGCCATCCGTGCAGAGCACGTAGGTCACGTGGCAGCCAGCTTCCGTCCAGGCCGCCACCGTGCCCGCCACGGTAAACTCGGCATCGTCGGGATGGGCGACGATCACCATCGCCGATTCAGGTATATCGTTTTCTTCCATTCTTTTAGTCTCCGGCTATTAGGAATAAGCTTCATCTCAGGCTCTAACGGACGTCTCAACAAGCATTATACGGGATTCCGTCCCGAATCAAAACAGGAAAGGCTCCCTCGGGGTGCGTGCGGGGGGCCTTCTTGGCGGGCCCGACGGGGGTCGAACCCGCGATACTCGGCAGGGAGCAGATAGCAGTCATAAATGCTCAACCCAGCCTACGAGGCCCAAAATGGCACGATTTGGTCCCTCGTATCTAACAGCACGTGGCCTGCCCCCGGGAATAATGACGGCCGTGAGATGGGGCACCAGCTCGCCCAAGCGCGCCGCGATTTTCTCCGTATCGCGAATCGCATCCTGGGTGCCACCCAGCAGCAGAACCGGCATGGTCAAACGCCGCAATTCCTCAAGGACGCTTTCCTACCAAGCTCCAGCATAGTCTAGCCGGTACGGCTCCGCCTTGTGGACGGCAAGCGACCGGTGCAACTCAACCAACTGTCGCATATGCAGATGGTCGTGCGTCACCCAGGACACAAACATATCACCCGCCGTCATCAAATCGAAGTGGGCCTGATACGGCGCGTCCCAATTCAGGTTCTCCAACGTGCTCAGCCACTCCAGCGAGGCCTCTCGTTCAGTCAGGAAGTTCCTCAAGGAGTCTTCCAAGTCTCGCTGGTTGTATTTGCGTTCAGTAACCCAGCCCTCGGGATCGATGCCCGGCCAGGGCTCTTCGGGATGATTCAAGATTATGTCAAGTCTTACCCGGAAGTCTTCCCTTTCTTCGTCAACCAGGTGGTTAACCACCTCGAGGATGGACCACGTATCGCGATCCGGCTTCCAGCTCGCCTCTTGTGGCGAAACGCCCCGGACCAGCGCCTGGATCCGGGCGGCGTTGTCGGTCAATTGACGTGTGAGGAAAAAAACATCCATAGTAACACCTCTTTAGTCGTGCACGTATGTTACGGCAATCTCCCTCTGAACTGCTGCCGGGCATATAATATGGGCCGTGGACCGGGTTGGTAGTGCCCGAATCTCACAACGAATTCTGGGATTTAGCGAATTGAAAGGCAATGACGAGTGACGCACGGTGTTGATGTGACGAAGTACCTTGTTTATCCCTTCTTCTCTTACGGCTTGGTTTGTCGGCATGCTATGTATCCCCCTGCACGAACGCAGCCCACATATTATACGGAATTCCGTCTGGAATAGAAACAAGAAGGCTCCACCTATTCTCGTGCAGTTGAACCTTGCCTCGGATCTCTATTCTCCGTACAATGATTTTGTCTCATCGAGGGAAAATTGGCGAACAGCGAAAGAGAGACTGAAATGACACACGAGCGCATCGAGATCAACCCGGAGATCATGTTTGGGAAGCCGGTTATCAAGGGCACCCGTATCACTGTGGAGCAATTACTCCGCAAGCTGGCGGGGCAAATGACTGTTGACGAGATTCTGGCCGATCACCCGCATCTCACCCCAGACGATGTCTACGCTGCTGCGGCCTTCGCGGCTGATTACCTGGCTCAAGAAGAGATTGTTCTCGCGGGTGGGGAACGGCTATGAGATTCTTGGCCGATGAATGCTGCGATGCCGCCTTGGTCGGTGCGCTTCGCTCAGAAGTCCGTATTCGCCCGTTGAGCAGGGAGGTTGAGTGAGACGCCCAGGCAGTTCGCAATTCAGATAGGAAGAGGACAGCCTCCGTTGCAAGTATATCCAAATACGCCTTCCAAGGTCCGACAGCTTCCGTGTACTGCCGGGCCATAACTTCCGCGATTTGCCCCAGGTGGTTCAAGTCGTGAGCTACCCACGTCGCCAGGAGCTGCTCTGCGGTCACGAGCCCTAACTCAGGATGCCTTCCCTCACGCTCGAAATCAGGCGGTTTCAGATCCAGACTTCGAAGCACAGCCAGGTTGCTTTCTCGCAGTTCCTCAAAGGTGCGCAGCAGATCCTCTAATGACCTGCAGCGGCTGTCCTCGAATTGCGCAAAGCGATCATATGGCTCAAATTCCCTGATCCCGTCATTTTCCAGGATGAGCTTCAGCCGAGGGATCCAATCGGTTCGTTCGCCGTGGATGAAGTGACCCACGACATCAAAGGGGCTCCAGGTCTCGCCGCCTTCGTTGCGATAGACCCAGGTGTGGGGCAAATCACCGAGCCAAGCTCGCAGGATGCGCGGAGTTCTTCCCAGTATTTCTATTCCCAGCTCAAGGTCAAATTTCATCATTATTCTCCAGGATGAAGCGCTTCGCCCCAGCCCCGTTCGGATAACGTTTGGAGGAGTTCGGCAACCGTCCGCCGCAAATCGAGCGCTTGGCCCTGGGCTTGGGACGCTTTGACGATCTCTGGCGGGAGAGTGGCTGCGGCGGCAGTAATGTGCTGTCCGATAACATCTTCAAACCAGCGCGAGTTGGCCACATATGAATAACGCGACGCTAGCGCATATAGTTCCACAGCCTCCTCCTCATGTCCTTCGTTTGCCAGGAGATAAGCGAATATGGCTATGGCATGCCCAATCGCACGTACAGCGGTCGGAGTTACTGCGGCTATTTGTAGGGCCTCATGAGCCTGTTGCTTCGCCTCTGAGATGTTCCCCAGGCCATACGCGGCCAAGCTTAAGTCACTCAGTGCCCAGGCCAGTTCGGCTTGTTGGCCTATCGCCCGATAAATGGTGACGCCCTTCTGCAGTCTGTGTTGAGCTTGGGCGTATTCAGCCTCAGCCAGCAGTGTCTCGCCTAAGAAGACGAGCGCCAATGCGATTGATCTCTGACGCTGTTCGCCAATTTCTATAGCCAGCTTCAAGCCCGTTTGAACATGTGGCTTCGCTTCTTTGTATCTGCCTAGATGCATGGTTGCGTGCCCAACTTGGGCATGATACTCGGCCACTATAAAATGGCGTACCACCAAATCACTGAAAATCGCCACAGTTTGCTCGTACAAATCGCGGGCCTGGGCAAAATCGCCGGAAAGCTTGAAGGCTGAGCCTAAATTGCCGGTGGCACTGGCCACACCGGCCAAGTTGCCCAACTCCTGGTGAATGGTGATAGACTCCCGCAGGAACCGCTTGCTATCCTCTGATTTTCCCTCAAAAGCAGCGAGGCCCAACCGGTCCAGCGACTTGGCAATGCCTTTCCGGTCACCCAGCCCTTGCCGCAAGGCCAGGCATTCTTCGGCAAGCTGTTGGGCTTCGTTGTAGTCGCCTAAATTCCACGCCACATTGCTTAACTCTTCCAGGATATTGGCCATACCCCACTGATCGTCAAGTTCTTGGTAAAGGGCCAGACTTGGCTCCAACAGCCGTTTGGCTTCCTGGCGATCGCCTGCGGCATCCGCAACACGACCCATTTGTAACGAGATGAATGCCCGCTCCAACCGGGTATCTTGATTGGATAATCCAGGGCTGTCCAAAAGGTCCAGGCTTCTCCTCAGAAGCCGGCTCGCCAATTCCGAGCGTTCCAAGGTCAAATTAAAAACAGCCTGCCAGGCCAACACCCTGGCCAAAACTTTGGCCGCTAATATCCGTTGCTCATCGCCAGACTCTGTGGCGGCCAGTCGCTCCGCCGCCAGCCGGCACGTTTCTTCTCCCTCTTGGTAGCGCCCCCGCCACTCGTAGAACTGGCCAAGGCCGTCGATTGCTTGTTCGAGTCGCTTAAGCTGCCGCTGGGCTACGGCCCAGTCCCAGGCAGCCCGCGCGTTCTGGATGTCGGCTTCAATCTCCACCAGGGCCGCTTGTTGGCGATCGGCTTTTAGCTCAGTCTCGCGTTGCTGCAAGGCGGCACAGTAGTAGGCAGTATGCCGGTCGCGGCTGTCTGCTTCCTGGGTCGGATCTTCGGCCAGTTTGTCCGCCCCGTACTGCCGTAACAGTTCGTGGATTTCGTAGCGATCTTGGCTTTGGATAAAGCCCAACAGTGATTTGTTGGACAACGTCGCCAGCATGCGCAAGGAAGCAGGCGACCCCTCACGGGTCGCGGTCACTTCTTGCGCGGCTTCTCGGGTAAAGCCGCCGCGGAAGACCGAAAGTTGCGCGAAGACGTCTCGTTCAGCCTCACTCAGCCGCCCCCAGGAGGTGTCGAAGACAGCCCGGATGCTGCGATGGCGCTCCGGAACGTTGCGCACTTCCTTCTCCAAAAAGTCGAGGCCCTGCTGGATCTCGGCGGCGATGTCGGCCAGCGAGAGCATGTCCACCCACGAGGCGGCCAACTCGATGCCCAGGGGCATCCCTTCTGCCAGGCGGCAAATGCGGGTCAAGTAGGTTAAGTCGTCAGCGACAAGCTCAAAGTTAGATCGTACGCGTCGCGCACTTTGCAGGAAAAGCTTTGCGGCAGCGTATTCGGCCCCTTCCCCTGGATGGGCAGCGTCTTCTGGTGTTTCCCAATTCGGGAACTCGAGCCCTTGAATGGAATAGACATTCTCCTCCCGGAGGTGCAGCCCTTCCCGTGATGTGGCTAGAATTTGGACCCCGGGCGCGGTTTGTAGAATCTCTGCCAGCAGCTCAGCCCCTCCGTTTTCTCCCCCCTCGGAGGGGGGGCTAAGCAGGTGCTCTAAATTGTCCATAATGAGTAGCAGTCGTTTCTGGTGCAGGTAGTCGAGCAATTGCTGTTGAGGCGTGCGGGTTAGCCCTCCCGTTCGGCCGGTCTCCAGTCGAAAGTCGAGGGCCTGGGCAATGGTGGGCACCATGTGGTCCACCGCACTGAGCGGAGCCAGCGAGACAAAAAAGACCCCGTTGGGAAACAGAAGCGCAGGCTCGGCGCCAGGGGACGAGCGATCCGCCGCTGTGCGGATCAGTTGCTGTTCGGATCCCACCAGTTTTTCAGCTAAGGCCAGCGCCAGACGAGTCTTGCCCATACCCCCCAGCCCAACGATGGTCACCAGCCGCACATTTGGATCGGCGATGAGATCGCCCAGGTCAGATAATTCGGCTTCGCGACCGATGAAGGGGGTCGGTTGTGGCGGCACGCGAAGCGTGTACAGTGGAGCAGAGGAGCGGGCGGGGAGGGAGGCGAGGGAGACATCTGGGGTGGTCTCAATGGTACCTTGGCGGATCGCTTCGGCTAAAGCGACCGTATCAGCCTCAGGTTCAACACCCAGTTCCGTCTTCAGCACCTGGCAGCACAGCTCAAACTGCGCCAAAGCAGCCTCACGCTGACCCTGCCGGGCATAGGCCCGCATCAGGGCGCGATACCACCCCTCGCGTAGATTATCCAGCCGCAGCAATTTCTGGGCTGTTTCGATGACGGCCTGGTCATCTCGACCGCTCTCACCCGTCTCAAGCCGCCTGGTTAAAGCGGCTTGATAGACCCGTTTCAACCGCTCGCGTTCAAAAAGGGTCCACTCTTCAAAGCCAAAAGCGTCCCGAACATTCAGCCCTTCCAAAAAATCGCCCCGGTACAGGTCGCTTTGACCCGTTTCAAATTCAGTCACGTCCAACCAATAATCACCCTCAAAGTTGAAAGCAATTTGTTGCCGGTCGGCCAGGATGTACTCGGCGCCGATCGCCCGCCGAAGTGCGGACAGGGTCCAGCGTAGGCTGGCTTTGGGATCATCAGGGCCATCAAAAAGCAGATCAACCAAATGCTGGCGGGTGTGGGCCACCCCCGTCACCAGCAGGTAAGCCAGCAGCGCCACCGGTTTATAGCCGCGCACCGAGATAGGCTGCTCATCACGGCTAATTTGGACAGGGCCCAACAAGCGGACGATAAGGGTCATCTACAGCCAGCCTCTAAATCGTGAAGGATGGAAGAAAGGGGGCTTGAGGAGTAGAAGGGGAAGACCTGCCCCCACCAACCCATTTTGAATGCACCCTATCAATTCTAGGGGGTTTTCGGGTGGATGTCAAGGAAGCGTTAGACAAGATGATCTGTTGTATCTAACGCTAGCCACAACACCCCATCTAACGATCATTTTGTAAACTGAGGGCAAGTTGATTTCAAAAATAGTCACAAAAGGAGAGATAAGTATGAATCACAAACCTCGTACTCGAAACCTGTTCACCCCAAAAGGGAAGGGACACGCCGTGGGCCGCTGGCCGAGGATGTCCACATTGGTCATTGGCTTGTCAGCATTGGTGATGGCAACACTTGCGGCATTTGCTCCAGGAACCGTGGCGGCCGCCGACACTGCCTTCGTGGCCGAAAATCCGAAGGTAATGGGCGCCCTCTGCTCCGATGCTCCGACAGCCATAGAGTTGGACCGGAACTACGGCACCTTCTCCGGCTGCTGGGCTGAATTCGCAGACCACATAGTCTCCGCTAACCCGGACCAGACAGCGTTGGAATTGGAACTATCGGGGCGATTTGGGCGGGACCGGAGCTACGGTACCTTCGTTGACGCGTGGACCGGCCAGCTAGACCACGAAGCCGCGGCTAACCCGGACCAAACGAATTAACAACCGGAAAGGGAACCGGGACTTGGCCGCTCAGGTGCTCAGAGACGAGCGCCTGAGCGGAGCGAGAAACTGGGCCACCTCCACGCTTTATGCCACCTTACGCAAAGGTTGCTGACCTGCTGTGACTGAAAACTGCTCTAACCGTTAGGCCAAGTATTCAAGGTTCAATTGAGGGGGACAAGATGCCGACCAACTATCACTTTATGGCCGATTTGGCCAACGAACGTGTAGAAGCTCGATTGAAGGATGGTGAACTCCACCGCGCGGCAAAAGTTGACGCGACCAGCATGCCATTTCACCGGTCCTTACTGAACAGGGCTCGCTGCATTTTCCTCACGGCCGCGGCTGCCGTCTTGGGCTGGGGTGCCAG
>JAUVPY010000460.1 GCA_030598425.1 Anaerolineae bacterium | reverse complement strand
TCGACGAAGCGCTCAACGGGCAGGGCATCGCAGCCAACGGACCGATTCGCCCCTGGAGTTGGGCCTACGACTCCAGGATACCCAACACCGAATACGATCCGGACCAGGCCGAAGCACTGCTAGCTGAGGCCAACTGGATCGACACCGATGGCGATGGGATTCGTGACAAAGATGGCCGCCCCTTACAATTCACCCTGCTCACCGGCGACGACCCAATCTTCACCGGGCTGGCGCAGGCAATGGCCGAACAGTGGGCCAGACACGGGATGGTTGTCCAGGTGGAGCCGATGGGTGCCGGCCTGAGCGAGCGCCTTCGGACACGAAACTTCCAGGCAGTGTTGGTCGAACTCCTCCTCTCCGGTGATCCCGACCCTTATCCTCTGTGGCACCAGACCCAGATCGAAGGCGGTCAAAACTACGGTGGCTGGGACAATCACCAAGCCAGCGAAGCCCTGGAGCAGGCGCGCTATTTGACCGACCGGAGCCAACGCAAGCCCTACTATGACCGTTTTCAGGGCCTTTTCGTCGACGAAACACCGGCATTGATCATTGCCTATCCGACCTACACCTACGCGATAGACGAAAATGTGCGCAATGTCCAAATCGGCCCGATGGTCAGCCCCTCAGATCGCTTCCGCAGTTTTCCTGACTGGTACATCAACACCCGTCGTGTCATCGTCGCCGAGGCCGAGCAGACCCAGTCCACACAGCGCGCACAATAACCCCATCCCCCCCGGGTGGGCAGATTTTCCTAAATAAAATAACAAATCAACCGTTGACATTATGTCAAAAATGGGGTACAATAACAACAATACATAACGTTCCTTCTAATTGACGGAAACGTCTTACTAGGTAGTGTTGACATTTGGATTAGCACCAGAGAGGCGCCGCCAAACTTTTGACTGGAGTCTCAGAGGATAAGGACAAGATATCAACACGGCCTAAGGCCCGGCTCTTGGGGCGCGAGTTGTTTATCTAGATCGAGCACAGGTAACCATTGAAAAAGAAACGCGGACCTCAATTCCCTCTCACCCAATTTATCGCCATTGTCGTCATTACCATTTCCTTTTTCCTCGTGGTTGACTTTGCACGCCGCACGGCGACGATCTATCGCATCAAGAGCGAGGCCGCCCGGTTAGAAGAAGAGGTCGCCGAGACTCGCGCCCGCAGCGAAGCTCTGGAGGCCCGGCTTCGATACGTACAAAGCGATGCCTACGTGGAGGAAATCGCTCGTACCCAACTCAAATGGGCCCAGCCAGGAGAAACCGTGGTAGTCGTGATGGCTACCCCCCAGGCGGTACCTACCCCTCCACCAGGCAGGCAATACGTCGTGACCGATGGGCCACCCCCCGAAACGCCATGGCAGGCCTGGTGGCTTCTATTCCTTGATATCCCTCCACCCAGGTAGCTCAGCAACCCAGTTGAAATTCCTCCCAGTTGCTAGTATAATGGGGCGTGAGATCCCCCAACCACCCACTTCCCGGTAAGAGGTGTGCCTGTGTCACAAACGGACGCCCTACCATTGGTCGTCGATAACCTCTCGTTTCGATATCGCGACCGGGATGAGCTGGCCATCCGGGACGTATCTTTCGAACTGGAAGCTGGTAAGGTCCTGCTCATCGCCGGAGCCAGCGGCTGCGGCAAGACGACGCTCATCCGCTGTATCATAGGTTGGGAGTCGCCCAATGCCGATCATAACCCTCACAACTGACTTTGGTCTGGCCGACGGATACGTAGGGACAATGCAAGGCGTCATCCTTTCCATCGCGCCGGAGACGACGATCGTAGACCTGTCCCACCAAGTTCCAGCCCAGGACGTGCGGGCTGGTGCTTTTGTGCTCTACCAGGCGGTTCTCTTTTTCCCACCTGAGACTATTCACGTGGTTGTGGTAGACCCAGGCGTCGGCAGCCCGCGGCGGGCGCTGGCTGTCCGCACATCACAAGGAACCTTCGTCGCACCCGACAACGGTGTTCTCAGTTACGTGCTGAACAAGGCAGATGTATATGAAGCGGTCAGCCTCACCAACCCCAACTACCAATTGCCTCGCGTCAGCACGACCTTCCACGGGCGCGATATCTTTTCGCCTGCCGCCGCTCACCTGGCCGCTGGCGTGTCATTGGAAGAACTGGGCCCGCGGGCTATCAACCTGGTCCGCCTGCCCTTGCCTCAGCCGGAGACCACGCTCGATGGGAGCCTCGTCGCGCACGTGATGCACATAGACCGCTTTGGCAACCTGATCCTGGACGCGACGACCGGTGACGTGGACGAGGAAAGCATCCTGGAACTGGGAGGCCGCAAGATCGAAGGCCTAAGCCGCACCTTCGCCGACGTAGCGCACGGCGAGTTGCTCGCCTACGTGGGTAGCAGCCGGGACCACGTGGAGGTCGCCGTGCGGGAAGGGAATGCTGCCCGGGAGCTAGGGGTGGACATCGGTGCCGAAGTACTGATTCGAAAGACGAGATGAACCGCTGGACACGCCTCCGGTGGCGCTTGCGCCTGATGAGAGTGATCGATTGGCTGCTGGGCACACACTTGGTAGACGAGGCAGCCAGCGGCTGGCGGGACGAGTTAGAAGTGATACAGGCGGAGATCACCACGCTGCAAGCCCGCCTGGAGGAACTGGATGCTTCTCGCGGTGCAATCTTGCGCCACCTGTGCCTCAGTTATCTACAGCTACGGCAGATCCAATCCCCGGATGGTTGGCTCCACTTTGATCCGCAAGTCCCTCCCGAAGAATCGGCGATTGACATTCTGACCCGGGGCCTGGTAACCCCCCACTGGGCTCGCTGGCGAATCACTCAGGTTGCGGCTGAAGACGAAGACCTCTATACTTATGACCTGGCCCCCGACTGGAGAGCCTTGCACCAGGACGCGCGCGGTCACGCCACCAGATTGCCCTCCAGTCTGCTCGATTGGCTTGAGGGGCAATTAGGACGGGAGTAAGGAGTAGGGGGACGCGAAGCGGGGAGTAGGGAGGAACGGCATAGTATCGTCACGCAATACGCAGTACGCTGTGAAGTCCAGTAAAGTCGTACCTTAACAGTCCAATAATAATCGTACCCCGATTTGACACTTTCTGT
>JAUVPY010000464.1 GCA_030598425.1 Anaerolineae bacterium | reverse complement strand
GCGCAACTCCAGGTCCATGGGCTCACCGCAGTCGGGATCGGGGCAGCGCAGCACGCATTGCAGTCGCTCGCCGATGGTCAGACGACGCAGGTGCAGCAGCAGCACCTCCCGGTCGCCGATGGTCAAGGCACGGACCAGTGCTTCCGGCTCTTGCGCCGCCAGGTCGAGGCAGCCCAGGCGGGCCAGCCCGCGACCCAGCCGGGCTGTCGCCCGCCCGGCCAGCAGACGCACGCCCCCCCCCCCGCGGGCCACGCCGCCAGCATCGAGCAGGAACGCTTCGTCAGCGCCGGTGAGGGGGCGCAGGCCGACCTCCCGGTGACAGACACCGTCAGACCACAGCCCCCCCGGCAGGATGACCGTGGCGGTGGGTTCGTTCATGCTCATTCAGGCTCGGTGTACTGAGGCTCCGTCGGCTCAGCGACGTCGTAATCCCGCTCCCAGCCCTCGTTCTCCAGCTTGATGGTCTGGATGGCGACGGCGTTGGCGTTGGCGTCCAGATCGGGCAGGGCCTGGTATTCCGAAACCCAGCAGCGGTAGACCCTGTAGGAAAGCACCTTCTGGCCGGCCTCGTTGAAGACGTCAATGATGAAGTCCTTGCGGAAGTCGGCCAGCGACACCTCGGCGCCCAGGCCGGCGCCGAAGTTCCAGACCTTGTTGACCCATTTCTCGAACTCGGTGTCGTGGGTGACACCGCGCTCCAGGGTGATCGGCTCGTACTCGGTGCGGCCAGGTGACTTGCGGCTGGTGCTGGGGTCGCCGCCCTCGCGGTGCTTGACCACTTCTGTGGTGCGCTTCAGGGCGCTGACCTTGCTCACACCAGCGACGTAGCGGCCATCCCACTTCACCCGGAACTTGTAATTCTTGTAGGGATCAAATCGCATTGGATTCACGCTAAACTGCGCCATGACAAGCCACCTCCTTAGGTCTGGATCTCGCCGGCGATCTGGCTGATCTTGATGATGACGAACTCGGCTGGCTTCAGCGGGGCAAAGCCCACCAGGATGTTGACGATGCCCAGATCAATGTCGTTTTGGGTCGTCGTCTCGCTGTCGCACTTGACGAAGTAGGCTTCCCGGGGCGATGTGCCTTGAAAGGCGCCCTGGCGGAACAGGTTGTGCATGAAAGCGCCCACGTTGAGGCGGATCTGCGCCCAGAGCGGCTCGTCATTGGGCTCAAAGACCACCCACTGCGTGCCACGGTAGAGGCTCTCCTCGAGGAAGAGGGCCAGGCGGCGCACCGGCAGGTACTTCCACTCGGAGGCTAACAGATCGGCGCCATCCATGGTGCGTGCCCCCCAGACTACATTGCCAACGACGGGGAAGGTGCGCAGGCAATTGACGCCAATCGGATTGAGTTGGCCGTTTTCGCCGTCGGTCATCTTGTAGGCAAGCTCACGTACACCGGAAAGGGTAGCATCCAGTCCAGCTGGCGCTTTCCAGACGCCGCGCTGGGCATCAGTGCGAGCCATGATGCCCGCCACCACGCCACAAGGCGCGAATTCTTCCAGACGGTTTTCCTGCAGTGAGTCGGCCATCTTGACTCGTGGGTAGTAGATGACGGCGTTTTCATCACGTAGTGTAAACAGACCGGTGCCAGCCTGGCTATCGGTTGTCACTTGCGACGGCTTACTCCAGCCCGTTGACGGATTGGGGGGGTCAACAATGAGCATGGCCCGCCGATCTTTGCAGTACTTGAGCGCTGCATCCCAGGTCGTGCTGGCTACGTCTGTATCGCGGGTAAAAGGCGAAACGCACATCAGGTTGAATAGGTCCGCTTCTTCCAGCGCGTACAAACCTGTTCTATCGTCCTGGCTACCCTCTTAGTCACTGTAGACGAGTTCGTCACCATCGTCGCCACCTGTGAACATACTCTCGCCCGTGTTCGGTTGCAAGGTAGGAATGCTTGTGCCGGTACGAACCCATTCGGACTGATTCTCCAACACGTTTTTCACGTACCGGGCGGAAGCAGAGTCAGTGGATACGTTACGGAAGACTTCAGAGGCGACGACGTTGTCGGTTGTGGCGGTGCCTTCTAGTTCCTCGATTGTCAGATTGAAGAGCTTGGTGTCACTGGGATCTTTCGTTTGGTGATCGATTGTCGCTTTCAAGTAGTTGGCCCAAGCACCTTCGTTCTCGGCTTCCAGGTCCAGGCCGCCAATGCTTACGTTCGCTTTGGCAGCATTCTTCGTTGTGTCCGCATCGCCACTATGGACAATGCGCACAATGAGGGCGTCCGAGCCACCATTGAGGAAGAAATGCTGCACGGCATAGCTCATGGTGCTGTCAATCCACAGACCGCCGAAAATGCGTTCATATTCGGCAAAGCTCTGAATACGGATTGGCTTATTGACTGGCCCACGCAAAGCCCGTCCAATGAAGGCCGTAATCGAGGTCGCGACGCCGGTGATAGTGCGAACGCCGCTCGGAACCTCTTCGATGTAAACACCGGGATAGGTTGGTGTAACAGGCATGAGATATCCTCCTTCTCAGTCACAGAGTGTGCGTAGCGTAGTGGCGACTTTAGTCGCTTTTGCGTGATCGGCGACCGAAGTCGCGACTACAAACTTCCTTATTCAAGTTTGACAGAGCACCGGGGTTACGGCTAGACGGTAGCGTCGCGACCGACCAGGATGCTGACGGTCACGTCCTCGGTACCGGTACCGCCGTTGCTGAACTCGAACTGGTTCTGGGTGCTGCCCAGCAAGCTGACAGCTCCCTCGCCAATGAGCACGTGCGCACCGTCCAGGGTCACAGTCGTGCCGCTCCCATCAACCTCGTAGGTCATGTTCTTGTAGCTGGTTGCGGTGATGAGCAGGAATTGTGCATCATCGCCTGGTTGCACGTTGATGGTCTCGGAACCACCGGCCAAAACCGTCGCTTCCAACACATCATAGCCATCAACCTCGATGGTGTCCGACGCGGCCACCGATGGCCCACCGGTCACTTGAACCTTTAGGGACCAACTGATCTCCTTTTTGGACATGCTCGCCCTCCTTT
>JAUVPY010000092.1 GCA_030598425.1 Anaerolineae bacterium | reverse complement strand
GATGAAGCGCTTCAAGCTGACCGAAGCTCAGGCTCAGGCGATCCTCGATATGCAACTGCGCCGACTGGCAGCCTTGGAGCGCCAGAAGATCGAAGAAGAATACGCCCAGCTCCTGGAGACCATCACCTATTTGGATGACCTGCTGGCCAATCCTCAAAAGATTCTGGCCCTCTTCAAAGAAGACGTGCTCGAGGTGAAAGAGAAATATGGCGACGAGCGCCGCACGCGAGTTGTGGCCGACGCGAGCGAGGACTTTGACGAAGAGGACCTGGTCCCCCGCGAAGAGGTACTTATTTCCATCACCCAGCGCGGTTATGCCAAGCGCGTGCCGGCCACCACCTACCGGACGCAATTGCGAGGCGGTCGCGGCGTGACGGGAATGACCACGCGCGAGGAAGACGCGGTGCAATTCCTCTTTGCCGTCAACTCTCTGGACACCATCTTGTATTTCACCGATAAAGGCAAAGTCTACTCTGAAAAGGCCTACCGCGTGCCCGACGCCGGGCGTACCGCCAAGGGCATCCCCATCATCAATCTCATCAACCTGGCCCCCGACGAGCGGGTGACGGCTACTGTAACCGTGCCTGACTTCGAAAAGGCAGAATACCTGACCATGGTCACCCGCAGGGGCAAGATCAAACGCACCGACCTGTCGGAGTTCGAATCGGTACGGCCCAGCGGCCTGATCGCCATCACCCTCGACGACGGCGACGAACTGGGCTGGGTGAAACCGACAGAAGGAGACGACGAAGTCGTGCTCGTCACCCAGGGAGGGCAAGCCATCCGCTTCAAAGAATCCGAGGTCCGGTCGATGGGGCGCGCGGCTGGCGGGGTGAAGGCAATACGGCTGGCCGACGGCGACCAGGTTGCCGCTATGGACGTGGTAGAACCGGCTGGAGAGCTATTGGTGGTCACCGCCAAGGGCTACGCCAAGCGCACGCAGTTGGGCGAATACTCCACACAAGGACGATTCGGGGGCGGAGTGATGACGCTCAGCAAGCAGGGCTTGTCCGTCACTGGCACCATTGTTGACGCCCGGGTTGTGAGCGAGGATAATGACATCACCCTTATCTCGGCCGAAGGTATGGTTCTACGCACTCGTGTCAAGCAGATCCCGACCATGGGGCGTGCGACCCGCGGCGCTACCGTCATGCGGATGAAAGAGGGCGATGCGGTCGTCTCGCTGGCCTTGCTGGCCCCAAAGAAGAAAAAGACGGCGAAGCAGACGTCTCCTCCTGCCAATGGAGCAGATGGTCGAGGTCCAAGAAAGAGTGGTAGTTAAACCTATTGACTCATTCCGGCGGTCTGGCCTTGCAGAAGCCGCGGATCAAGGACCCGCTCGGAGCACGCGAAGAGTTCAGAAGGAGGGGACCTTGAGTCTACCGATAATACACCTCAGCGGCACACCGCACGAGCAAGGAGTAACACACGGCCAACTGCTCAAAGACCGCATCGCGCATAACGTCCAGGTCTACTTCGAGCGATTCGAAAGCGAGGCCGGGCTCTCGCGCACAGAGGTTCTGACCCGGGCCACCACATATGGAGAGGCTGTCGCCTCACAAAACGCTGACTACTTCGCGGGCATACAGGGGGTGGCGGAGGGCTCCGGGATCGACCTCCACCAACTACTTGCCCTCAACGTGCGCTACGAGATCCTCTATTACCAGCTTACGGCCAACGCTATGCGAGACGGCTGCACGTCGTTTGCGGTGCTGCCCAGCGCATCGGCCAACGGCCATCTGCTGATGGGGCAGAACTGGGACTGGATCCCGCAAATTCAGGGGGCAATCTTACACACCGTCGAGCCCGCCGGCCTGGAGGCCATTAGCTTCACCGAGGCAGGCATCGTGGGCGGCAAAATCGGCCTGAATTCGGCCGGGCTGGGGCTGGCGGTCAACGGACTACACACTACCGATGACGATTGGTCGCGTTTAAGCAAACCCTTCCACGTGCGCTGCTACGAAATCCTGCGAGCGCAGGACCTCGAGTCCGCCGCCCAGGTGGTGACCGGCTCACAACGCGCTTGCTCCACCAACTATTTGATCGCTCAAATCCCCGATCGTGTGGCCGACATCGAAGCCGCCCCGGACCAAACACGCACGCTCGGGTGTGAAAACGGCTCACTAGTCCATACCAACCATTTCCTGGACCCCGATGCCCTGGGCGTGGTCGAGCCGCCTCGTGAAGGATGGCCTTCCACGTATCACCGGTTGGATCGCCTGCGCGAATTGCTCGAGGCCAAGCACCCGCTCGGCGTGGAGGACATTCAGCACCTCCTGCGCGACCACCAGGCTTACCCTCACGGAGTCTGCCGCCACGAGGATCCCGACTTGCCGCCGGGAGAGCGTTATCGCACGGTGACCTCGGCGATTATGGACCTGGACGCGCAGGAACTGTATCTCAGCGACGGCCCACCGTGCCAGAGCGAGTATCAGCGGGTATCACTCTAACGGGTCCCTGCCGTCAGAGAAAAAGGCAGCAGATGAACAGCAGATAAGCGGATCGGTGGCTAGCCACCTGCTTATCCGCTTCTTATCCGTTGCCTTTCCCATACCGAGCCCGTAATTGCCCACAGCCAGCCCGAATGTCAATACCTCGCCGCAGGCGCACGGTGGTGGGTACGCTCCTAGCTTCCAGAACCGCTGAAAAGGCGCGCACCCGTGCTTCGGGGGACCCCCGATAGGGGCTGTCGTGGGTAGGGTTGAGGGGGATAAGATTAACGTGAGCCAGCAAACCCTTGAGGAGATCGGCCAATTGGTGAGCCTGCTCGTCGCTGTCGTTGACACCGTCCATCAGCGCATATTCAAAACTGATACGTCGCCGGGTGGCCGTGACATAGTCTCGGCAGGCCCCCATCAACTCGGTGAGCGGATAGCGCCGATTGACGGGTACCAACTCGTCACGCAGATCGTCGGCAGGGGCGTGTAACGAAACCGCCAGGCCCACGCGCTCCGGCTCGTGACTCATACGCTGGATACCGGGCACCAGCCCCACCGTGGACAGGGTCATAGCCCGCGCACCCAGCCCAAAGCCGGCCGGGTCGTTCAGGCACCGGATGGCGGCCCAAGTGGCTGCGTAGTTGGCCAGCGGCTCGCCCATCCCCATAAAGACAATGTTGGTGACGCGCGTCTCCTTCTCGGCCAACATACGAGCGTAAAAAGTAACCTGAGCCAGGATCTCGCCGACCGAAAGGTTGCGATCGAACCCGCCCTGGCCAGTGGCGCAAAACGGGCAACCCACAGCACAGCCAGCCTGGGTGCTGATGCACAAGGTGCGTCGCTTTTCGTAGCGCATAAGCACTGCCTCGACTTGCGCGCCATCACCGAGCGAAAAGAGAGTCTTGCGTGTGTGGCCATCAATCGAGTCCAGCGTGGTCAGAGGAGTCAAAGGGTCGAGGTGCGCTTCAGTCGCCAGGCGGGCCCGCAGAGACTTGGGTAAGTCGGTCATCTCCTCTGGGACGGCTGCGAAGCGACGGTAGAGCCAGCGCCAGACCTGATCGGCGCGGTAGCGCGGCTCGCCCCACTCGATGAGGAGCGTCTGCAGCTCTTCTTTCGTTAGATCCAGAAGTTGGATGGGATCCATAGATTAAGAACGAGTGATAAACCCGATTTTGACAAAATCCGGGTTTATGGTTGCTCCCGACGAGGGGCCATCATCAAGAGAGGGCCCCCCAAGCTCGTGTTAATTCCTGGATGTCCTTGAAGACCCAGTCAGGTCTTACCGGGCTGGCAGCCAGCTCCGCTTCGTCGCTGGCGCCAGTGAGCACGAAGATGGTGCGCAGGCCAGCGTTCTGACCGCCCAAGATATCCGTCTCCAGCCGGTCGCCAAGCATGGCTGTGTGCGCCACGTCGGCCCCCATCGCGGCCAGGGCGGCGTCAAACATTGCGCGCTCCGGCTTGCCGATGATAAATGGCTCGACGTCGGTGGCCGCCTGCAAGCAAGCCAGTATCGCGCCGTTACCGGGCAGAAGCCCTCGCTCGCTTGGCAAGGTCCGATCAGGGTTGGTGCCAATAAACTTAGCTCCGGCGCGTATAAGCAGCGTCGCCTCGCTCAACTCTTTGTAGGTGAGCTTTGGGTCCCAGCCAACGGCAACGAAGTCGGCCTGCTCGCCACTGCTCAGATGCAAGCTGTGCTTGAGCACAGCCTGTCGCGTCCCATCCCCAATGGCGTACACTGACGCACCTGGTGCGATGGCGGCTATGTGCTGAGCCGTGACCCCGGCAGAGGTGAGAATGTCGTCAGGCGCAACCTTTACTCCCAGTGAGGCAAATTTGTCCACGAACTGCCTGGGCGATTTGCTGGCGTTATTGGTCGCCAGCCGAAAAGCGATGGGACGTTCCCGCAGCAGCTCGAAAAAACCGACAAGCCCCGGCAACGGATCGTCACCGCGCCAGAGTACACCGTCCATATCTATGACGAGAGCGTGTATATCACGCAAAGCTTCAGGTGGTTGATACTTCATAGCTCCTCGCAATGTCAGGAAGAAAATGAGGTGCCGGATGCCGCAGGTTAGGGGTTAGGTTCCATCGATAAGCCGCTGGGCACAAACCACAATCCACCAGCGAAGCGAACCAAGCTCAGGGCAGCCAGCGCCATGCCAATCCCCACTCGCCCCGTCAACAGAAGGAAGGGAAGGGCATAAACCGCAGCGAAGAAGGTGAAGGCAGCGTTGATCAGGACCACCAGCCGCTTTCCGGAAACGCTGTCGCCTAGGTACCTCATACCGAAGATCATCGTTGGGATCTCAGCCAGCGAGAACGCCAGGAGAAAAGCGAGCAAAAGCCATGTCGCCCAACCGGCGACCAACGGCCTTAGGCCTGTGCGCTGCAATAAAAAAAGGGCACCCCCCATCAGAGCGGCGCCGCCTATTACGCCCAAGGCCCCCGACACAGCCAACTGGCTACGCAGCTTCCTCTTCACGTTCGGCCTCGGCCACGTCTCGTTCTACCTCGACGGCGGCAGTGGCGATAGCCCAACTCACGACTCCCCAGGTGCCACCGGAGATGAGCACCCCCATTCCCAGAGACCAGGCATTGACGGGCGTGGTCGGGTCACGCAAGATCCCGATGACCGTGAGCAAAATGCCCACAGCAGCGAAGGCCAGGCCGATTTTGGTCGGACCGTTCAAACGTTGCCAGAGATTCTTGCTACTGGGAGAATCGGCTTCGGTGGACATTGAGACTTCTTGCCCTTCGGTTCTCTTTTCAAAATCAACAGGCCATACATCCGAACACACATCCGGGCGAATTGTAACAGATTTTAGGAGGCGGGGCAAGAAAGTCCCACAGCATCCGGCAATTCTCGTGATAGCAGTCTCACGACGTAAGGGCAGCGCCTTGTGCCTGCCCAAGCCACTGCCCCTACGTTCGGACATTCAATATGAGAATTGCGAGATGGTAATCAGAGACTTTTATTGCCAAGGGACGAAGTTGACGTGAACGTATTGTTGGGGGCTGGGGGCCAGCGTGAACTCCACTTCACGCGATTTCTGCTCGTCCCCCTGCATCAGGGCAACACGATACATGCCGGGCACATAGGGACGGATCTCTACTTTCATGTTCATCCTTTGATTGTCACCGCAGTCCCGACAGGTACTGTCGGTGCCCCCCAGGCCTGACACATCGCTCAAATGCTCATTACCGTTGGGGTCAACCAAACGCATTTGATAGCCCGGCTCGCCATCGTACAGCGCCAAGGTCACGCTGGTAACTCTCCACACCATGCCAGTGACACGGGTCATCTGGGGCGTGCCCGTGTCGAAAACCTCCGTCATAGCATCATACGGAAACTCAGGGGTGGGTGTAGGCGTGGGGGCAGACGGCTGGGCGGCAGGTGCCTCGCTCGGCGGCACGGGGGTTGACGTATCGGTAGGCGTGGGCACCGGTGTATCAGTCGGAATACGGGTCACTGTCGGCGTATAGGTTGGAGACGGCGTCCAAGTAGGCACGCGCGTATTCGTAGGGGTCGGGGGTCGCGTAGGTGTGGAAGTGAGCGTAGGTGGATACACAGGTTCGCCCTCGGGCCCGACTGGTACGATCGGTGGAGAACCGACGGGGGTTGGCGCTACCTGCCAAGCCAGGCCTCCGTCAGTCTGGGCTGTAGCTGCGAATAGCCTATCGGCGGCCATGACCGAAGTGGAGGTCTGGCGCCAGAGGCTCATCGTCAAGGCAAATGCCACCGTGCAGATGCTCACGGTCGCCAAACCCAGCACAAACAGGATAAGCTGTTGTCGCCTTGTCATCTTTTCCCTCCTACTCGAACCATATCCCTTTATGTCTATTTCCCTTATGTCTATTTTACCATAAATCGCGGATTTTACAAGTAGGAATTAGGTAGGATTTCCGGGCAATTCCCCCAAGCCACTACCCGTAGTGGCATAATACGGACCTCACCACAACTATTAGACACCCCCAGAGCTGCCCTCACGCAAGCGGTGCCTGTGTTTATGTCAAGTTATAGTCTCTCTGAGGCCTTATCTGGTCTTTCCGATCTGGTGGTGGAGGATCTCACCGCCACCAGCGATAGAGTGACACTCACCATCCGAAGGGCCACACCAACCCCGGTTTCGCGCGCTTCTGCCGCACGCTCTGACGACGATAAAGACGATAAACCTATAGGCGTACACCTTGGGCTGCAAATGCAAGGTGCTCCCGATGGAGTGTGGACGGTCGTCCAGTGGCAGGATAGCGCTGGGGGCTGGCACGACGTGGAGGGATGGCGAGGTACACTCGATGGGGGTCAAAAGATATGGTGGGTTGCCCAGCGTGACTTCGGCACGGGGCCATTTCGATGGGTGATCTACGAGGGCCAAGGAGGCAGGCTGCTGGCGACAAGTGAATCGTTCTATCTGCCGGACTCGGCCGAACAGCGGTTTTTGGATCGAGGCGTTATCACTGGCGCCATAATCTGCAATCTGCCTCTGCCTTACGCGAAGACGCAGAGGGCAGTGCCCCTCTGCGTCTTTACGACCTCAACACGTCTTCTATTTCTGTTCAGGTTAAAGGTATCGAACTTCAGCTCGACCAGGCTTTGATCCCCTACGCACCTCTACCTTAAACGGCAGGTCGTCTTTCCCAAACCATTTCGCAATAAAGCGCTGCATAGGCTGGTTGTGGCTGCCGTTCAAGTTGATCTCGATACGCCGGCCATCTTCTGAATACAAAGTGCAGTATTGCATCGGGGCTGTAGCCGAACCGCCCAGCATCTGGCTCAAATAGGTCGGCAACCCGACCCTGAGAATGTAATGATCCCGAATCTCGTTAAAAGTCGCGATAATGACGTGTTTGGGCGGGAAACCAGCGCGCAGACAGTGGGCTTTGTTTTTCAGAACATCCCGTATCTCCTTCGCGCCAAATATGCTGAAGTCCACGCTTTCGCCAGGAGGAACACCCCCGGTTGCCTTGCGTCCGTTTCGTGAGCGGCTACGACTTGTTGACTCTTTTACTGTGACTCGCATCAAGGTTTCCTTCGATTTCAGCTCATCCACATGGTTAAAGGACACCATCTCAGCTTGAATCCGTACGGCACGAGAGGGAGAAGTGTAAAGAGCGTCCACTGCAGGAACCGCTGCGCTTTAGGTTGATGCCAATTGAAGAGGCTCCCACATAGACCCATCTTAGCATAGGATTCAGCTCAGGACAATGGGGATTGGGTACTAAGTAGGCTAAAAGTACGATCGACGTAGGACTCCAATAGAGTTATGCGTCCATATTCGAACTTGGGTCCGGGCAGGAAGATTTGACAAGGGATAGAGATGTGGTACAATTGGCTCGTCTCGTAGAGACAGAAGGGCCCGTGGTGTAGACGGAGAACATACCGGCCTGTCAAGCCGAAGATCGCGGGTTCAAGTCCCGTCGGGCCCGCTATGAAGGCTCTCCACCAACTGGGGGGCCTTTGTTGCTTTGATCCAGATTCTCACCCTCCTCTCAGCTCGCTACACTTCCAACCCTTGCTTAGACGGAACACAGTTCTCTCTAAACCCACATCACCAGTTTCCATATATTTGTCGGTAACTTTATGCAGCTTTTACCAGGCCATCACTCTCGTGATGACCATCCTGGATAGCATGGCCTCCCCACCCAGCCCCGCCAGACCGGCGACCCCCAAGCTGTACAGGCCGCACCCGGCTTGGTGCCGCCCCCCCCCCTGACCCCCCGAACACGTCGTGAGGTCACACGGGGGGCTCGGG
>JAUVPY010000373.1 GCA_030598425.1 Anaerolineae bacterium | reverse complement strand
GACGACGAGTTTATCAAAACGCCAGGCCGGGTAGTGAAGGTCTACGACCCCTGCTGCGGCACGGGCGGCATGCTGACCATCGCCAAGACGCGCATCGAGGAGATCAACTCTGACGCCGACGTGCACCTCTACGGCCAGGAGGTCAACCCCGAGACCTATGCGGTGTGCAAGTCGGACCTGCTGATGATCAGCCAGGATGGCCGGGACGCGGAGAACGTCAAGCAGGGCAGCACCCTGTCTGACGACCAGCACGCGGGCGAGCGCTTCCATTATCTGATCACCAATCCCCCCTACGGCAAAGACTGGCGCGCCGACAAAAAGCGGGTCGAGACCGAGGCCAGGCTCGCCTTCGGTGGGCGCTTTGGGGCGGGCACCCCCCGCTCCAGCGACGGGCAACTGCTCTTTCTCCAGCATATGCTGGCCCGCCGCTTCAAACCCGATGAGGACCACAGCCGGGTGGCCATCATCATGAACGGCTCGCCCCTCTTCACCGGCGACGCGGGCAGCGGCGAGAGCGAAATCCGGCGCTGGATATTGGAAAACGACTGGCTGGAGGCCATCATCGCCCTGCCTGAGAGCATCTTCTACAACACCGGCATCGGCACCTACGTGTGGGTGCTTTGCAACCGGAAACCGGACCAACGCCAGGGCAAGGTACAGTTGATCGACGCCACCGATTTCTGGCAGCCGCTGCGCAAATCGCTGGGCGACAAGCGGCGCGAGATCGGCCAGGACGACGCGCAGAGGATCATCGACCTCTACCTCGACTATTGCGAGGGGGAACAGGTCAAGATCTTCGACAACGAGGATTTCGGATTCCGCAAGATCGTGGTCGAGCGGCCGCTGCGGCTAAGCTTCCAGGCAAGCCCGGAACGCATCGAATGCCTCAAGGAGCAGTCGGCTTTTGTCAATCTGGCCGTGAGCAAGAAAAAGAAACCGGAGGTGAAAGCCCTGGAAGAGGAGGCCGGCCGCCAACAGCAGGAAGCCGTTCTCAAAATGCTGCGGGATATGCCCCCGGCGCTTTACAAGGACCGCGCGCAGTTTCTCGAGGCGCTAGACAAGGCGGCCAGAGCCGCCGACGTCAAGCTTGCCAGCTCGTTGCGCAAGGCCATTCTTGACGCCTTGGGCGAGCGGGACGAAAACGCAGCCATATGCACCGACAAGAAGGGCAACCCGGAACCGGACACCGAGCTGCGCGACACGGAGCGGGTGCCGCTCAAAGAGGATGTGGCGATCTACTTCGAGCGTGAGGTGGTGCCCCACGTGCCCGACGCCTGGATCAGCAGCGCCAAGGCGCACTGCGACAAGCTGGACGACCGGCCCGGCAAGGTGGGTTACGAGATCAACTTCAACCGCTATTTCTACACCTACCAGCCGCCGCGTCCGTTGAAGGAGATCGAGGCTGATATCCGCACCCTGGAAGAGGAGATGGTGGCCATGCTGCGGGAGGTGGCGGGGTGAGCGGGCGGTGGCGGGCGTATCCTGAATACAAGGATTCGGGTGTGGCGTGGCTGGGGGAGATTCCAGCAGATTGGAGGGCTTATTCTGTCAAACGATTGGCTAAACGCATACAAACCGGTACTACCCCCTCTACTAGCGTAAGTTATGTGCAACGTAACCGGGAATCGTTGCTGAAGTCTAAAAACTGAACTTTACCAACCGAAAAGTCCTCCCGCCTGTGGCATACTTGGTAAGTCAATCCAGCGTATTAGACAACCAGGAGGACTTACTTATGAACATACCACAGGCCATCAGCCCTGTCCAGCAGATGCCGGGTTTCGAACTACCGGCCGGGGTGATGCGGGCACAACCGTCGTTTGCTTCCCCACTGGCCCACGGTTGCCAGATTCCGGGAGGGGCGGTACCGGGAATCTGGCGGTCGATAGCGGGTGCATCGGCTGTCGGGGCCTTCGAGACGACTCTGGTGAGGGTCGGAGAACTCTGGTTGTTCCAGGAGACAGTCCGCCAGTTGAGTTCGGCACCCTGGTCCCGATCGCCACTGGAGATTGCCCGAGCCGCCGTGGAGCATGGCTTGAGCCGTATGACGGAATTGCCCCAGGGCTTGCTCACGCAGCATGCGCTGATGGTGGCCTGGGGCGAGTTCGCCGACGAGATCGGCCTGATAGAGAAGCTCAACCAGGTATCCATTCCGCAAAAGAGCGTGGTGCACATGCCTCAGGCCAAAGTGCTGAGCTTTCTGATGGGCATTCTGAGCGGCATCACCCATCTGAAGGATTTGAACGAAGGACCTCATCCCCTGGCTCACGATTGGCCAGCTATTCGGGCCTGGCGGCTGGCCGCCCTGGCCCATTACACCGGTATCAGCCGCACCCTGGCCGTCTGCGACGAGGAGACAGTGGCCGCTATCAGCCAGGTGTTGCACGAGATTTCTCGGCCGTTTATCGAACAAGAAGTGCGCTTGCTGCGTCAACGAGACTGTCCTTTGATTATCGACTTGGACCTGGCTCCCCGGTGTGTCACTAACACCAGTACTACCTTTCCCGATGCCGAGTTCGGTTGGCAAGGTGACCAGGTTGGCCTGGGATACGAGGTGGCCCTGGCGGCCTTGACCTCGCCCAGTTATGGTCGTTTGTTCCTGTCTGGTTTCCATCATCCGCGTCACACCATGTCGCTGCCGCGCCTACAGAAAATGGTGCGGGCGGCCGAGGAGGCACTGGGGTATCGTCCTCGGCGACGAACAGAATTGGTCAAACAACGCCTGCAAGCGCTGGATCAGACCATCACCCGACGCCAGGATTGGCTGCTGGCTCAAGTGGAAAAGCAGAAGGTGTTGCTGGCCCATTTGGACGCCTTGCCACAAGAGATGGCTCACTGGGAAGCTGAAGTAACCCGGCTGGAGACGCTTTACCGGGCCAAAAGCCGACCGGAAAGAAAACACAGTCATCTGGCCAAGGCCCGGCGCCACCTGGCTTCAGTCCAGAAGAAACTCAAGCGAGCGCCCCGTCAGTTGCAGCAAGCCGAGCAGGCCACGGCCACGCATCGCCAACGCCTGGCCCAGTTGCAGGCCGAACGCGCGGCACTGGCCACACACCTGGCCGAACTGCAAGCCGACAATGAGCGCAACCCGCGCCCGGTGACCATCATCCTGCGTCTGGATGCCGGCTTCGGCACAGGTCCCAACTTGACCTGGTTGATTGAAATGGGGTACCTCATCTACACCAAAGCGCATAATGCTCAGGTCGCCACCAGCTTGCGCAACCAACTGGAACCAAACTCAACCTGGACCCAGGTAGGCAAGAATGCGGAAATGATCGATTGCGGCCAACAACTCATTACCCGTTGCCCTTACCCGCTCGGCGTGGCGCTGGAGCGTTTCCACACGCCCAACGGGCTCAAACATAGCGCCCTCATCGCCTACCGAGACGATGACCAACAGCTCACCCTGCCCGCCTGGTTTGACTTCTACAACGCCCGTCAAATCATTGAGGCCGGTATCAAGGAAACCAACGTGGTCTTCAAAATGCATCCCCTCAAGATGCGCTCCCCAGGCGGCATCGCCCTCCAGGAACAGTTCTCTCTCTTCGCAGCCAACTTTGTCCGGTGGGCTGCCCAGTGGTTGCGCCAACGTGTATCGCGCAGCACCTCTCGCTTCGACGATACCCTGACCCGCGTCAAGGCCATGGTCCGGGTGGCTGCCAATACCAGCGCCTGGGTGGTGGGGGAGGACAAAGATTTGTTGTTAAAGTTCGACCAGACCGGGGCCTATCCAGGCGTGGAACTCCGTTTGGCGGGATCCTGGCGAGTTCGCTCGCCTCTTCTGCCCCAAAAAAGTTCACGGTCTCGACTTCGAAGACGATTTCTCGCATGGTTGCACATAACTTACGCTAGTGGTCGACGCTGTAGTCAATCCAGAGCCCGGCGATTTGCCGGGCTCT
>JAUVPY010000326.1 GCA_030598425.1 Anaerolineae bacterium | reverse complement strand
CGAGACCGGGAAAACGTGCTGGCCGTAGAAGGGCTTTTGGCCGAAGCCGAGCAACTCCTGAAAGAAGTGGGTGAAACCAGTCGCTTGCCGGAGGTCGAAGAAAAAAGAAACGCACTGCAACGACGTCATCGCGAGGCCCTTACGGAAGAGCTAAACGGCTTGCTTCAAAAACTGGATGATGCGTGTCGCGTTCAGGAGCCATCTCCCCAACAGAGGATGGCAACCTTCTCGGTTTTGAAAGACCTGACGCACGTGCTGGCAAAGATCGAAAAGGCCAGGTTTACGGTGAAAAACGTCAAGCCCCACCTTCAACGAGCCTATGAGTATTATGCTCAGTTGCAGTCGGATGCTGAATTTGAAGGCGACCTGCATAGTGCTGAGGGATATAGTCTGAGCTATATGTTGTTGTCCAAGGTAAGCGCTTGGGAAACCGGTTGAAGCACACACGACCACCTTCCCGAAAGTTTCGGCGACATCATAATCTGCACAGATTCGGGGTCGGGCCGGTAAGATTTGTGAAACGGAGCAGCCAATGAAACGTTTTGTTGTCGTAATAGGCGTGGTAATATTGGTCTTGGCCGCGGTGTCCATCTTGGTCTGGCTGGGCTACTCTCAGAGCTGGACCGGATTCCAGGCATATATCGATTCAACGGGGGGATACCATCCCACCAAGACACTTTGGGACTGGATCGAACTGCTGATCATTCCGGTCGTGCTGGTGGCTGGGGTTTTGCTGCTTGTCGCAGCGATGCTGAAGTCCAGGCGCGAAACCAGCAATCAACGCGCCGCGACTGAGCGCGCAATTGCCGAGGATCGCCACCACGAGGTTGCTCTGCAGGCCTATATTGACCGGATTGGGGAATGGATGCTGGAGAGAAACCTGGGGGTTACCGAGGCGGCACAGGGCGTGGCACGAGCGCGGACGCTGGCCACACTGCGCGTTCTGGACAAGGGACGCAAAGGATTGTTAATACTGTTCCTACACGATGCAGAACTGATCAACGGGGACACACCGGTCATCGCTTTGCACGGGGCGGACCTGCGCGAGGCCGACCTGCAAGAGGCCAAGCTGAATGGCGTCAACCTGGGAGGGGCGAATCTGGAAGGGGCCAACCTACAACTGGCCGACCTGGAAGACGCGGACCTGCGCGCGGCCAAGCTAAAAGAGGCCGATCTGCGCGCGGCTACTCTGCACAGGGCTAACCTGCGACAGGCTAACCTGGAAGCGGCCAAGTTGTTGGAGGCCAACCTGTTCCAGGCCGATCTGCAGAAAGCGGACCTGCACAAGGCCTACTTGAACAAGGCCAGTCTGCGCGAGGCCATTCTGCACGGGGCCGACTTGAGCCGGGCCGTCCTGTATGGGGCTTTCCTGCAACGGGCCACCCTGCAGTGGGCCCACCTGTACGGGGCCAACCTGACCAATGCCGACCTGAGCGGGGCCGATCTGCAAGAGGCCAACATGCGCGGGGCCGGACTGTACGGGGCCAACCTGCGCGAGGCCGACCTGCAAAAGGCTGACCTGCGCGCGGCCAACCTGCAACAGGCTGACCTGGAAGCGGCCAACCTACAAGGGGCCGACCTGCAACAGACCGACCTGCGTGGAGCTCATCTGCACCGGGCCAATCTGACGGACGTCAACCTGGAAGGGGCCAACCTGAAGAAAGCCGATCTGAAAGGGGCCACCATGCCCGATGGCACAGTGTATCCCTAATACCCTGTCAACGAGGTGTTGTTCAGATCTTCGCCCGAGCGCAATTAACAGGGCCGCAAATTGCGGCCCTGACTTTTTGAGCATCTGGCCCGGTCATTCGGTCAAGGGTAAAGTCGCTGCGCTCCCTTGTACTTTAGAACCATCGCTCCATCCGGCCAGAAGACTTTCTGTTAGGAAGTCCCACGGTGAGAACCAAGCTAAATAGGCCTACATCTCCCGCAGGCAGGTATCCGGCTCGGCCTCCGCGGTGAAGCGCAGCCCACCGGCTGGGCCGGGCCGATCGCCAAAGACCACCGGTAGCCAACTATCCCCAACCGGCAAGGGCGAGTTAGTCTTCCCCTACGCCTTTTGACAAGCTGTGTACCTTGGTGTCCCAACGCATAACCTGCCAACTCACATAACAGATTCTCTAATTATTTTCTTATTCGACTCATATGTTTCTCTAATAAATACCCGGTACGATGCAAGACAGGTTGTTGGGCCTTCCCTTTCGGCAACTTCTCACGTCTGCAGCATCGCCGGTTGAAAAGCTGGCATTCCTGGCTTGCCACTGCGTAGTCAGTATCCCATTTAAAAGAAGTTCTACAACTGGTGGCCCAAGGTCTGAGCAACTCGCAGACCGCCTTATTCTTTATGAGGAGTGCGCGTAAATACCTTTTGTGACCAAAAAACTGGTGCGAATGTAGCATAATGCCCCACATGTCATTCTGAACGGAGCGAAGCGGAGTGAAGAATCCCTCAGAACGTGGTTTTAACAGAGCCGCCGTAGGGATTCCTCGCTCCCGTTGGTCGTTCGGAATGACATGTTTTGAATTGCGCGCACCCCTCATCTAAATTCAAGTTCCTTGATCTACAAGGTTATCGCCTATTTGCCTGATGTTACTATGCCACTACATGTGGGGACTACCACGGGAAATTCCCAAAGAGCCTGGAAAATGGCAACAGACAAAAGGAGGTTTTAAGAAATGTTACGTTGGATTATTGGGTTGGGCTTGCGGCTTCGACTCCTGATAATTGTATTCGCCGCCGTGTTGCTGATCTTTGGCATCACGCAGCTTGGCGATGCGCCGGTGGACGTCTATCCCGAGTTTAACCCGCCGTTGGTGGAAGTTCAGACCGAAGCCCTGGGGCTGTCCGCCGCCGAAGTGGAAGAGTTGATCACCGTTCCGACGGAGGCGGACTTGCTGAATGGGGTGGCCTGGCTTGACCAAATCTACTCGGAGTCGGTGACCGGGATGTCATCCATCCTGCTCGTCTTCGAGCCCGGGACCGACCCCATCCAGGCACGGCAGATGGTGCAAGAGCGCCTGACACAAGCGCACGCGTTGCCAAACGTGTCAAAACCGCCGGTAATGCTTCAACCGCTGTCGGCCAGCAACCGGGCCATGATGGTCGGGCTTTCCTCTGACGAGCTGTCCCTGATCGAGATGGGGGTGCTCAGCCGTTGGGTCATCAAGCCCCGCTTGATGGGTGTGCCCGGCGTGGCCAATGTGGCCGTCTGGGGCCAGCGGGAGCGGCAACTGCAGGTGCAAGTTGATCCGGCGCGGTTGCAGGCTCAGGGTGTTACGCTAGATCAAGTCATCGAAACCGCCGGGGAGGCGCTGTGGGTATCGCCCTTAAGCTTCTTGGAATCTTCGACGCCCGGCACCGCCGGCTGGATCGATACCCCCAATCAAAGGCTCAGCATCCGGCACCAGTTGCCCATCTCAACGCCGGAGGACCTGGCCAAGGTGGCCATCGTCGATGGCCAGGGGCTGCTGTTGGGTGACGTGGCCGAGGTGGTGGAGGATCATCAACCGCTCATCGGCGACGCTGTCCTTGAAACCGGTCCCGGCCTGCTGCTCGTCATCGAGAAATTCCCCGGGGCCAACACCCTGGAAGTGACGCGCGGGGTGGAAGAAGCGTTCGAGGCGATGGGCCCCGGTCTTTCCGGTGTCGAGATTGACACCACCATCTTCCGGCCGGCCAACTACATCGAGCTGGCCACCGACAATCTGGCTTCGGCGCTGCTCATCGGCGCCGTGCTGGTGGTTCTGGTTCTCGGCGTCTTTTTCTTCCGGTGGCGTACGGCGTTGATCAGCCTGGTGGTGATCCCCTTGTCGCTGGTGACAGCAGCGTTCGTGCTCTACCTGCGCGGGGTTACCTTCAATGCGATGGTTTTGGCGGGGTTGGTGATCGCCCTGGGCGTCGTCGTCGACGATGCCATCATAGACGTAGAGAACATCGCGCGGCGTCTGCGCCAGCGTCGCCAGGCGGGGGATGACGAGTCGCCTGAGTCCGTTATCCTTGAGGCCGCGCTCGAGATGCGCAGCCCCATCCTCTTCGCGACGTTGATCATTCTGCTGGCTGTGCTGCCGGTCTTCTTCCTCCAGGGCCTGGCCGGCTCGTTTTTCCAGCCGGTGGCTGTCTCCTATGTGCTGGCGGTGTTGGCATCCCTGGCGGTGGCGCTGCTCGTCACGCCAGCGTTGAGCCTGACGCTCTTGGCCAACGCGCCGCTCGAGCGCGGCGGGTCCCCGCTGGTACGCGGGCTACAACGCGTTTACAACGGGTTTCTGGCGCGGACCGTGCATGCATCCACCCTGGCGCTTTTCATGGCCGCTGTCATCATCGTGGTCG
>JAUVPY010000232.1 GCA_030598425.1 Anaerolineae bacterium | reverse complement strand
TGCATGTCCTCGATCATTCGCTGTCTTAAGTGGGTTGTCATGGCTACACCTCCTGGAGTTAGTAAAAGGGTTTCCAGGAATATAGCCCGAGGAGAGTAAGGGGAAAACTATGAGGAAATCTGAGGGGCTAACAAAAACTGCGCGAAGCGCTTAGTTCAATGTCAAGTTAAACCACGCCTAATAATTAGAGGATTTAGTCTGGGGCTTGCTCACTCGCTTACATTTAGCCGTGTCAACTCCAGCGCATCCCCGATTATGTTGCCTGACCCGTCACGCAACGGCAGGCGTGGCCCGTCGGGAGCCAGGTACAACCCGACCAGCACCTGGTAGGTTCCTGGCGGCGCGTCAGCGGACAGGGGCACCAGGACAGGATCTTCCACCACCTCACCCTCCACCCAGCCGGTGGTCGGCTGTTTGCTCCGCTCGCCAGGTTCCTTATCCCACTGGCCGTAGATGGCCCCATCTGGGCCGACCAAATGCACGAAAACGGTATACGACTCGCGCATATCTGAGGTCAGACTGCGCCAGAGCAGGGTAAGAGGCAGCGTATCACCCGGGGAAAGGCGGGATGTCGGCAGATCATAGCCCAGCAATTGAGCCTTGTCGTCAAAATTGGCGTTGGCAGCATATGCCATAGGCGGCGGCTCAAACAGTCGGTTTTCCTTCTCCACGATCCGCACACCCGGCAGGGTGATGCTGTCGCCCGCAGGCAGAGACCATCGGCGGGCCGGCAGGCGCGTGCCGTCACTCCGCTCCCATGCCAGGCGCATTCGTAGGGTGTCTTCTCCGGGCGGCGCGTCGGCTGGCAGTACCAGGGCCACCTGATCGCGCACCAGCTGGCCATCGGCCCAGGTCCCGGTCGGCGCCAGCCCATCGGTTGGGATGTGGCGCCAATCGCGCCACACCTTACCCCCCGAATCCACCAACTCCACCACCAGCGTATAGTCCGCACCGGGCGGACGCATCGCCTGCCACAAGAATTCTGCCCTAAAGCCTTTGCCTTGCCCGGCTCGGGTCACACTGTAATCATAACCCACCAGCCCGATTTTCCCGCCAAAACTGACACCACGCAGCGGTTTGTATTCATTCCACGGGTCTAAAGGCCCCGACGGACGGGCCGGGGTCACCCTTACCGGCCCCAGATCTAGAGCGAGGCGGTCGTTGGCCAGGGGCCAGCCTCCCACACGTGGCTGGAAGAGAGCCAGTTGCAGGCGATACTCACCTGGCAGCATGCCGGCTGGCAACTTGAAACCATGTAAGCTGAGTAGCACTCGCCCTGGGGAGAGTGAATCAGCGGGCAGCCAGCCACTGACCAATGCTTCGTCGGTTTGGGCGGCGATAGTTCCATCGTCTTCCACCAGTCGTAGCGAGACGTGGGTATCGACGGGCAGGCGTCCGGTCGTCTGCCAGGCTAGGATCACCGGCAGGGTCCCACCCGATGGCACCCGATCTTCAGCACCCACCTTCAACAATCGAATCCGGTCGCCATAAACAGCATCGTCGGGTGCGCCCGGTAGAAAAGGCAGCAGCGCCAACGGATCGGCGTCGAGCGGAGCTAGCCGCACCACCCGCCCCCACGGCAACAGTTGGTAGCGAGTCTCCGCACCGGCTGTCCAACCCTGCAATGGACCGGCAATGTACAACTCATGTCCCGCTCCCAGCCATTCCAAAACCACCTCTTCGCCGGGGGGAAATAGGCCATACAGGTCAGGTCGGATTTCCTCCACGTGCTGCAAGTACCAGAACGTGGTCAGATCACCCCAGTGAGCCAGCATCCCGGCACCCGGCCCCATTGGATGGGCCAGCACGTCGGTCCAGTACTGATAGGCTGAATCATCCCATTTGTCAGTCAGCCAATTTGTGTTCGCCCGTGCCTGCTGCACGGGTAGCCAGATCACAGCCACGATCAGGACCAGGATCAAGAGAGCCGGAACGAGCTTAATGAGAAGATTGGAGATTGTTGAGCGGAGATTTGGGGCAAGGAGTTCTACATTGAATCTCCAGTCTCCGATCTCTGAAATAACCCGCATCCCGCCAGCGACCGCTGCCCCACAGAAGATGGCCAATATCAGACTTGATGGCAGCAGAAAAGCCGATTGTTCCCCTTGACCATAGGTCAGCACGAACGGAATAAGCATCGCGTACATCAGGAAAAGGGGCCAGAAACGGCGCGGCCGCCAGACTGCGTAATAGACCGCTCCTACAACTCCCAGAGCCGCTCCCCACAAGGTAAAATCATCTCGTACCAACGGCCAGTAGAGGGTGCTCAGTTGGCCTGGCACCAGCCCCCAGTTGGTCACCACTCCACCCGTGAAATCGGCCGCTGTGAAATATCGAACCAAACCTCCCAACCCAGAATCGTAGAAGTCGGACACCAATCCCTGCGCCACGGCGACCGGTACCGTGAGGCCCGCTAATGTCCCTTCACGCACCAGCAGCCACTCGGCGCGCAGAGGGACGTATAGGTACAGAAGCAACGCTGAAAGGATGATGATGACTAAGGGCAATACGAAATACGTGAAACGTGATGCGTGACGCTTGTTGCGTGATGCGCGGCAGTTTAGCCAGAAGAAGAGCAAGAGACCGGGCGCCAGCAGTATGGTCGTACTGTGGTTGCCCAACGCCAGGCCAAATAGTATCGCAACCAACAAGAGATAGCGTGGCCTAAGCCGCCATCTCTCAGCTTGCTGGTCTGTTGTTTCTTTGAGACAACAAGTCAGCAGAAACATAATGCCGCTTAAAAGCAGAATGTGCAGTGTATAAATCTTGGCCGCGGTGGCCCAGCGCCAATAGGTAGGCAGTGTGGCAAAGATAAGCACGGCCAGCAGGGCGGCAAGGCGGCTTTGCAATAATCGGCGCGCGGTTGGGTAGAGAATCGCCAGAGCCAATGCCGCGCAAACGGCTGAGAAGAGATTCATCCGGTAGGCTACCGAACCAATGCGAACCAGGGTTGCCCATAGACGCCCCAGCAGGATGTATGTCGGATAGCCGGTGGGGTAGGTGACACCTAGAACCCAAGGTGTGTACTGAAATAGCGCCGCATCACCGTCGAGGACAGTCGGGGCTAATGTGGGGACATATGCGATCAGGCCGCCGACGAATAGTAGCGCCGAAATCAATCCATCCCAAGGGAGTTGGGAGTAGGTTTTAGGAAGTAGGGAGTAGGAGATATCGGAGTTTGCCAACCGCGAATCGCGGGTTGCAGACCGCGGAGATTCGGATTTGCAGACCTGCACGTTTGCTGATTTGGCTGAGCTGGCACTCATCGTCCGCCCCCGTTTGCAGCCTCAACCTCAGCCTTAATCTCATACGGGATACCCATTACTCTGTTAAATCCTACCAACGGTAGCAGGGTGCCATCGTCCAGCGGAGCGGGCCCACCATCGTCTCGGACGACGGGCAGACGACCTGCCACGTCCCACGGCTCGTCGCTGCGGACCACCGCCACCCCATAGCTGAAGCGCCGTCGGTCGCCTGTCCACCAGGGGAAGGTGTTGGCCAGCAGACGGACAGTGCGCCCCGATTCCCAACGGCTCGTCGGCCACCAGACGGTCAGCGGCTGTTGATAGCGAGTCACCCCTACCGGCTCACCAGCGTCATCCACAAGGAAAACGGCGATGAAGTAGTCCTCTTCCGGAGGAGACAATACGCGCCAGTAGAGGGTGATCAGTGGCTCAGCTTCCCGGTCGGCGTAGTTGCGATGGGTTTCGAAGGCAACCAGTTGTAACGAGTTGCCGAACGTGGCGTTGACTGGGGTTGCGCCGGCGGGTGGTTCGGCGTATACAAAGGTAAAGAACTCCGGTGTGGTCGGACGCCGGGCCGCATCGCGTTGCAGCAATATGTAACCATCCTGAGTGGCTATCGGACCCACCGTAGGGTCCCGGGCGATATCCGAGAGCAGCTTCTCCTGGGCACCATCCCGATTCACGAATGCAGGATGCGACACATCCCACAGAAAGTAAGCAGCCCGCTCGTTCAGGGGGCCGAGCCAGATTTGGATCCACTGCCGATGGCTGGCCAAGGTCACCAGTTCGGCCTGAGCGACCAGCGGTGCAGATGTGGGGATGGATGCAGCCAGCCTATCTCCCATCTGCTCGTGAGCCGTAACAACGGGCCAGTGAAATGGCCGCGCTAACGGCGAGAAACCTCGGTAGTAGTGATAGACCAATGAGACGACCAAAACGAGCAAGCTTAGAAGAAGGGTAGTAGGTAATAAGTAGCGTGTAGTAGGACGCTTTGTTAATCTGATATCTGATAAGCGCGCGATTCCGTCAACCGCTGCTAGAATCACGAAGGGAATGGCGGGTGCGGCGTAGTGATAGGTCTCCAATTGATGCATCAACGGGTTGCTGCTGAGCAGGGTGATGGCCAGGGTAGGGGCGGCCAGAATGAAGACCGGCAGGCCGGCCAGCGGCGTGAAAGCCAGGGGCAGAGTCAACATCGTCAAGGCTCGGATGTTCTCGGGTGTCACCAATAGCCCTACGACTTTTTCGGGGGTGCGGATGGGCGAGAGAGCGATTTCCAGAGGTGTGTCACCCAAGGTGTCAAAAAAGCCGACGTAGGCTGAGCCAGCTCCGGTAGGTCGGCTGGAAGGAATGATGACATAAAACGCGACCAGGAACCAGACCAGACCAACTAAGGTCAGCACCAAGCCGGGCCGCCATCGGCGGCACATCACCAGCAGATAGAGCCCGATCATAAAAACGTGCAGTGAAATGTCCTCTTTTGTGCCAAGCGCCAGCAGGAAAAAGAGCCCACTCAGCCCCGCAAATAATGTGTGAGACCGGACACTTAGCCGCCCCAATCGGTAGCCCTTGGGATCTGAAATTTGATGGTCGAGATTTGGCGTTTGGATTTTGGCCGTGCCAGTCCACAGGCCGCGTGGGTCATCAGTCGTTATCAGGGCCCGATCCAGGAAATACAAGGCGGTTAGTAACAGTGTTGGCGCCAATCCCACCGCGTGAAAATCGAACAAGTTGACTGACTCGAGAGCGGGCAGCAGGAGATAGACAGCGACTATGGCCGATGCAGCCCAAGCGTTGGCCAGTCGTCGCCGGGCCAGCCCATAGAGAGGCAGGCCGCCCAAGGCTATCACCACTGCCTGCAGCCACAACAGTACGCGTGGATCGTCGGTGACAAAGCGATAGATGGGGACAATGAGGAACAGTATGGGCTCTACGTGGATGGCAAAGCGAGTCGGTCCCAGGTGGGGAACCAATGTCAGGCTTAAGCCCCGACCTTGGGCTGCGTTCCAGAGCGGCTGGTCATACACACCCAGGTCAAAGGCGCCCGTTTCGTGGGC
>JAUVPY010000273.1 GCA_030598425.1 Anaerolineae bacterium | reverse complement strand
TCAAATCACGCGGGAGCCGTTTGGGCTGTTTCCCGGCGTGTCGCTTGAAGCGAACCGGATTAGGCCAGGACAAGTCGCCGCTTTCTTCAGCCAAGAAGTCGAAGAAAACTTTCAGCCCAGCCACCCGGCGTTTGATCGTAGCTGCGCCTAATCCGGCTTGACGCTGCTGATCGACAAAGACGTCGATGTCGTGCATGGTGACCTCAATCCAGGGGTTAGGACAGAAGGCTGCAAATTGGCGCACATCACTCACGTAATCAATGGCCGTCCGTCGCCCTGGTGCTCGCCGTTCCAAGTACTGCCTGAAACGTTCGATATCTTTATTTCCTTCGCCCATGAGTTGACTTCCTTCCTAAGTCGAGATCGGTAGTGAGATTATAACTCTCAAAGTCAACTCAGTATAACACAGGTGCAAGTGTCGAAGGGTGATTTCTCGCGACCCGCACCCCTCGATACGGCTCTGCGAGCCTACTCGGGATGCTGACCGAGCCTACTCGGGACGCTGACCGAGCCTACTCGGGATGCTGACCAACGTAAGTTCGAACTCAGGTTATTGGTAGAAGTTTGAGTGGGGGCGCCGCTGGCGACACCCCCACTCAGTTTGGTATCTAATTGACAGCTTCCGGTTGTGCTTCGTCAATGTCTACACGGAAGAGGCCAGCCTTGATCTGCTCCTCGCGTTCCTGTACCAACCCCAGTAGGTCAGCCGGCAACTCACTTTCCGTCGCGTGGAAGGGGGCCAGGCTGGCCCCGCCCTTGGCAACCATGCTGAAGTCCTTCAGGTCTTGCGAGGTATAAGCCCCGGTCGCGACCTGATTGATGACGTATCGAACCGTGGGATTCATATTCCACACCGCACTACTGACCACGTACTCGGGGGCCAATTCGTTTTGGTCGCTCATATTACCAAAGGCCCATAGGTCATTCTCGGCAGCCGCCTCGATGACGCCAAACCGCTCGGCATAGAACACGTCTGCTCCGGCATCGATTTGAGCCAAAGCAGCTTCTTTGGCCGACGCCGGGTCGAACCAGCTATTGATGAAGGTCACCAACACCGTGACATCCGGGTTGACTTCGTTAGCCCCAGCGATAAAGGCATTAATGAGGCGGTTGACCTCGGGCACCGGCAAGCCGCCGGTCACGCCAATGGTATTCGTCTCGGTCAGACCGCCAGCCAACATACCCAGCAGGTAGGCCGGTTCGTGGATCCAGTTGTCAAACACCGACACGTTGGGCTCCGAAGGTCCCAGGCCAGAACCGAAGACAAAGGCGATCTCCGGATAATCAGCTCCCACGCGGCGCACTGCTTCCTCGTTTCCAAAGGCATCGCCAAAGATGATATCGGGTTTCTGCTGATCGGATACCTCGCGCAGCACCCGCTCCATGTCACCAGCATAGCCGATGCCATCAGTGTACTCGTACTCAATCAGCCCGTCGGCCTCGGCAGCAAGCAGCGCCGAGTGGATCACGCCGTCCCACGGCTCCTCAATGGGAGTGGCAAAGGCGCCAAAGACCAGTAGAGGGCCGGTTTCCATCGCCTCGGGCGTGACCTCAACCTGAACCTCCTTGGTGACGACGACCTCTACCTCCTGAGTCACCACGACCGTTTCCTTGACAATCTTCTCCACGACCTCGGGAGTCGCCGGAGCGCACTGCGCCGCCACGACCGCCAGTAACACGCTTACAACCAGCACGGAAAAACCGGAACGATTAAACATTGTTTCCTCCTTTGGGTGGACTAAAACCTTCTTCTCCTAGTGAAACCAACACCGAAACGCCAACTCGTGGCCAACTACAAAAAGTAGTCGATCTACAGCCCCGCCCTTTTCTCACCCCCCTTCCTGAAGAGTCTCCAGAGCTTCCATCACCACCTCGGGAGTAATGGGAATCTCAAAAAAATCAACATCCAGCGCGTCCGCCAAGGCATTGGCAATTGCCGCAGGGATAGCCACGATGCCATGTTCGCCCAGTCCGCGCGCGCCGTAAGGACCGGTTGCATCTTCAGTTTCAATAAAGATTACTTCCATTTGGGGCACGTCAGACGAGGTTGGAATCCGATAGTCGGTCAAGCTCCAGTTCTGAATCCGCCCATCGGTGCCAAAGTGCAATTTCTCAGTGAGCGTTGCACCTAGAGCCTGGATCATTGCGCCTTCCACTTGGCCACGGGCCGCATCCGGATTGAGAATCCGGCCCGCGTCCTGAGCACTGATCAGACGTATCACATAGATCTGACCGGTGTCCAGGTCAACCTCTACATCCGCCCCCTGACAACCAAAAGTCCAACTCGCGGCCAAGTTGCCTTGGCCCGTGGCCGGGTCAGGGAATGTGAGCCCCTGGGGCACAAAAGTGCCGCGTCCCACAATTGGCGGATTGAGGGCAGAGCCATCGGGCCGACGGAAGCCAGTGGCTAACGCCGCGTATGGTATGGTCTGATCAGATTGGCCTCGAGGAAATACTTCTCCGTCTCGGGCCTCCAAATTCTCCACCGGCACACCTAATACCTCAGATGCAGCCTCCTTAAGCTGTCGTAAGGCATCAGCAGCCGCAAGGCGTACGGCGTTGCCCACCGCCCAGGTGGTATGACTGGCCACCGTCTGCCATTCGTGAGGTGAAAAATCGGTGTCCACGCGAGGCGCATAATGGACCATGTCCATCGACAGCGACAGGGCCTCGGCCGCGATCTGGCTGAGGACGGTATTGGATCCCTGCCCAATCTCCACCGCGCCCGTATAGACTGTGACCGATCCATCTTCGTTAAAGCGGATGATGGCACCACTCTGGGCGTTAGTGCGCATCACCGGCGACTTCATAAAGCAAGCGATAGCGTGCCCACGCGCTCGACGTGGGACCGAGGGTGGCGCTTTCGTGCCCAACGCCTCTTGCACAGCCTGCAAACATAAGTCGGCCCGACCGTTGTAATCCTGCATCACCTGCCCCAGTGCGTTAGTTTTGCCGGGCACAAGCAAGTTCTTGAGACGCAACGCCACCGGATCCATTTCCAATCGGCGCGCGATCTGGTCCATCTGGCGCTCGACCATCCAATGAACCTCAGGGTGGCCATAGCCCCGATAGGCACCGGTGGGGGGTGTGGTGGTGTAAACGCCGTATGAGTTCAGACACAAGTTCGGGATGTGGTAGGGACCGGTGGCGTTATGCCCACCCCCTTGGCAGATCCAGACCGAGTAGTCGGCGTAGCCACCACTGCTGAAGTAAAGCTCGGCTTCTTCGGCCAACAGATACCCGTCTTTATCCACAGCCGTCTTGATGTGTCCCCACGCACCTCGTCCCACGACCGTGCCGAAGAACATCTCCTCTCGGGTAAGCAGCAATTTCACCTGTGTACCGGGCACGGCCCGCGCTGTCACGGCCAGTAGCGGTTCAATGGTCACATCCGATTTCCCGCCAAAGCCGCCCCCGACATAGGGAATGACTACGCGCACTTTGGACGGCGAGAGGTCAAATAAGGTCGAGATCGTCTCGCGGATGAAGAAGGGGGACTGGGAACTGGACCAGATAGTGAAGGTATCCCCGTCCCATAGTGCGGCCGCGCCGTGGGGCTCCAGTTGCACATGCGCGATCCAGGGCACCCAATACTCATTTTCAATAACTAAATACGCCCCAGCAAAAACTGTATCCACATCACCCCGGCGAAGTTGGTAATGATGGCATACATTGCTGTCTGGGATAACATGGATCCCCGCATCACGGTGATATTCGGCCAGGTTCTCATGGATGGCTGGCGCACCTTCTCGCACCGCGTCTCGCGGATGGAGGACTGCGGGCAGCGGCTCATACCCCACATCAATCAGAGGTAAGGCAGCATCAGCCACTTCGGGGGTGGTCGCGATCACTACCGCTACCGGCTCGCCCCAGTAGCGAACTTTATCCCGAGCAATGGGATACTGATCACGTATTGCGTGGCCGATGCGGCCGGGACAGTCACTGCCCGTGACGACAGCTCTGACCCCGGGCGCCGAACGGGCGCGGCTCACATCCAGTTGCCGGATGCTCGCATGCGCGTATGTCGAACGCAGTATGCGGGCGTGGGCCGTTCGCCCCAGGCTCAGGTCGGCCAAGAACCGAGCTTGTCCGGTGACCTTTTCAAGTCCGTCGACACGAAGCTTCGTCCGACCGACGACGTCTCCCATACCCTCGCCCCAAGCCACAGCTCTATACGGCTTTGACTATAACACACAACTGACACACTTGTCAAGCTGTTTTCGGGGCAGGTCACGGCTCGTGGAAAGTCGCGGAGTTACGGCCCGGAAGGGCCCCGCGATTCGAAAATTGGACATCGCGGCTACCGGATTTGGCAGGTGTAGGGTAACGAAATATAATGGTTTCTATCGGATAGTGACAACCGCTACAAATGGGAGGCAGAACATGGCAGACACTCTGGATATTTTGATCAGGCGCGCTCAGTTGCGTGACCGTCCCGGCAACCTTGTCGATATTGGGATTGCATCCGGACGGATCACTGGCATTGAAGAAAGCATCACGCTTCAGGCCGAGACAGAGATAGATGCACAGGGCAACCTGGTAACAGAATCTTTCGTTGACCCCCACCTCCATACGTGTAAAGTCTACACCTTGCAGATGATGGATGAGAAAGCTCTCAAGGCCTACCACGGGGCGAATATGGGCAAAGCCATGACCGCCATAGAGTTAGCCGCCCGCGTCAAGGAGAAATATGATGAATCTTGGATAATCGAGAACGTGCGTAAAGCCGTCGCAGAGGCAGCGCAGTACGGCAACACGCACATCCGGGCCTTCGCCGACGTTGATAGCAAGGCCCGCCTTGAGGGAGTCAAAGCGCTGATCCGCGCCCGCGAAGAGTTCAAAGGTATTGTTGACATCCAGGTTGTGGCT
>JAUVPY010000017.1 GCA_030598425.1 Anaerolineae bacterium | reverse complement strand
GTGCCCAATGGGGTTCGCCCTCCGCTGGCTGCCGAAGCGGACGCGGACCAAACCCCAGCGGACGGAGCGGGGGCCGTGCGCATGCTTTGGGAGCTGGATGACGCCTTGGTCATCTTGTTATACACTCGCTTCTTTGAATTTGGGCTGGAACGGGTCGTTGAAGTGCTGCGCCAGGTGGTGGCGCGGGAACCTCGTGCCAAATTGTTGGTTGTCGGAGAGGGTCTATTTGGCGAAGAGTCGGACCTGGATGAACTGTTGGATACGGCCGGGCTGTCTGACTATGTTGCCTTCACCGGATGGGTTGAGACGAAGCGACTGCCCGATTATTTTCGCGCTGCCGACCTGGCCGTGTTCCCCTACGATGATACCCCGATCAACCGCGCCAAGTGCTCGGTTAAGCTGATAGACCTGCTGGCGGCCGGTCTGCCGGTGGCGGCCGACGCGGTGGGCCAGAACACCGAGTACATCGTCGACGCTGAATCAGGGCTGTTGGTGGGTCCTGGAGATGACGCCGCCTTGGCTGATGCTATTTTGCGCCTGCTGGCCGACCCCGACCTGCGGGTGCGGCTGGGAGCCGCCGCTGCGCGCCGGATGCGAGGGCGGTTTGGCTGGGAGAGGTTGGTGGAGGGGGTTGAAAGAGCCTATCAATGAGCGGTGTGGGGACCACCGGTGGGTTGAAACACGAAGGGCATGAATGTAGAAACACGAAAGGCACGAAGGCGGAAACACGAAAGCCACGAAACTGTGGAGAACGCTAAGGAGGTAAGTAGTCTCAGTCTAGAGCGTGTCCCTTTTCGTGCCCTTCGTATCTTTCGTGGCTTTCGTGTTTCTTGTGTCCCTCGTGTTTCAGTCGCTCACACTCATTCGATCCTGATATCCGCCGGATCAAAATCCGGCTCCGGATGGCGCATATTCAAAGCCTCTAACGTCTCCACGATGACCGTACCCACCACCAGATTGCGATACCACTTGCGGTTGGCCGGGACGACCGTCCAGGGCGCCCACTCGGTGCTGGTCTTGCTGAGCGCGTCCTCGTAGGCTGCCGTGTACTCCGGCCACAACTTGCGTTCTTCCAGATCCGCGGGATTGAACTTCCAGTGCTTGGCTGGTTCATCTAACCGGGCTTGCAGGCGCTCTCTTTGTTCGTCCAGGTTAATGTGCAGGAAGAACTTGAGGATGGTGGTGCCCTCATCCGCCAGCAGGCGCTCGAAGGCGTTGATGTGCTCGTATCGCCTGGACCATACTTCCTGGGGGGCCAGGCTGTGGACACGCACCACCAGAACGTCCTCGTAGTGGCTGCGGTTGAAGATGACGATCTCGCCCCGGCCGGGCGTCTGTTTGTGTACGCGCCACAAGTAATCGTGGTCCAATTCCTGCGGCGTAGGTTTCTTGAAACCGGCCACCCGCACCCCTTGCGGGTTGACTCCCTCAAAGACGTGCCGGATGGTACCGTCCTTGCCGGCGGTGTCCATGCCTTGGAGGACGATCAGCACCTTGTGTTTGTGCTCTGCGTAGAGCAGCTCTTGTAGCGCTTCCAGCCTCTGGTTGAGTTCCAGAAGCTGTTTACGCCCCTCTTTCTTTTTGACGGGGAAGGCGCTTTTGTCATTCGGGTCCCATTGGCTCAAGTCCATACGAGTGCCTGGTCCTGCGCGATAACGGTCCATGTCCATCCTTTCTATTGGGTGACCTATGGCGGTGTCAAACACGTCCAGGATTGCTTGGATATGCCCTGGATTGGCCGGCTTCCAGTATTATACCACGACTCTTCTGTAACCTACGACCTGTGTGTCCCTCATCTGCTTATGTGTTAGCTATCCGCTGCCCAGGTCCATACGAACGTACTCAATATCCTGATAGCCGCTGCCGTAGGGCGTCTGCAACGGTTCGCCGCCCGGATCGTCCCGCGTCCCCTCGCAGGTGCCTAGCCCCGCCTCCTGGGCACAGAAGAGGTAATCGTACGTGTGCTCCCGGGTGACCCTGTCGTCCTCAGTGACGATCAAGTCGGCCATCACGCAGTCGGTGGCCACCGGGTCGGTCCCGAAGAAGAGACTGTTGCACGCGTCGCCGCCGAAGATGTCCCAGGACTGGATGGGCGGGCTGCCCCAAGAGGTACCGCCGTACAACCCGTCGCCCAGGACGAGGATCGTCTTGTCCCGGACGTTGGGGTTGAGCCAGATGTCCACCAAGGGGCTGTACGTGGGCTGGTACAGAGAAGTGCTGTTCATAATGTAGTCGTGGAGGTAGGTGTCTCCAGCGCGGACGATATAGTCTATGCTACCATAGTGGTTCTTGAAGTTGAGCGTCACGGGATTGCCGTCCTGGCCGCTGTGGGCCTTTATGATGGGCATGTTGACCAGGTACGTTGCCTCATACAGGACGTCAGCCAGTTGGCGGTCGCTAATGTTGCCATCCGGGTCGTTGAAACCGACGGTGAGGCTGGGATCAACTCCGTAGCTAGGGGCAATGACGTCCCGACACGGACTGGTGCCCGGCACGGCGCCCAGGAACTTCACCTCGGGATAGACAGCCCAGATTGGGTCGCGCAGGTAACGGGTTGGGACTCGAATTGAGTCGTAGACGATGACGTCGCCGGGCTGAACCCCGGCCGCAACCATACCGGAGATCATACCTAGCACGGGTTGGGGGAGCGCGTCGATGATATTGCCGTGGCTCTCGCAATCCTGGCTCATGTTTAGATTGACCTTGACGGCGATCTTTTGCCCGGCCGAGTATCCGTTGGGGTGGGCGCGTTCAAATAGGGCATTCCAGATGTCAGACCACGTCTCGTGACCGGTGAGAAGCTGCAAGCCGGCGTGTACCATGTTGGTCACCGTAGCCTGGTCCACCGCGTTGTAGAACATTCCAGTCCCGTCCCAGTCCGTGGCGCCCGGATCACGCACGTGCACAACACGAGGTTTGGAAGGTTCGGGACGAGGTTCGCCGGACCCCAACAGGAGGGGCAGGTAGGCTTGGGGGGTGAGAGTGGGTTCCTGGGCCTGGGTGGCCGGCGTTCCCAGCAGATGGTGGGTCCAGGCCAGGAAGGCGCCTCCCAGCGCGGTGGCCGACCTGACTAAGAACTTGCGACGACTGAAAATGTGCTTCTCGTTCATTTCTCCTAACCTCCAGCCAGAGCGATAGCCCGATTATGGCAATTTTGGCCTGCGAAGGCTACATCGCGCATCGCAGACATCCCAGGGTGCACGTTATGGACTGACGCTGCTGCTTCGACAAACTCCGAAAACGCCATAGGCTCAGAATCCAGCACGTATTCTGTGGCAAGCCACGATCATCACTTGGAGTGCCAAGCTACACCTGACCACAGAGCCAGCCGGCGCGTTCTGCACCAATTCCTACTACTATCTTATCACATTCACAGCATATTTGTCAATGATTTCACAAAAGAGATAAATTTTATGAAGAATCTGAAATAAGTCTGAAGTCGCTTCGTCTGTCAATGGTTGGGAAGGCGTCACTCTAGGTTAGCAGGGCTGGTGCAAAGTAGTCTCGGGTTTGTCAGGCGACTGTGCACCAGCTCTGCACCCCGTACCTTCGACTTAGTTGACACCGGCTGGAAAGCGTGATATGATGTGGTCGAGCGATAAAGATAATCCTCTTTCTCCAATTCCTTCTTCACCTGCTGTCGCAGGCACTTCGACCACGACCAGACCTGAATGTCGCCCCGACTGAAATTATCGCTTGTCATCAAAATACTTATTGATCTTTGCGTTGGTAAAGGAACACTTTGCCGTTCAGGCATACTCAATTTTGGTGCAAAACGTTCCATTATCAACCCGAGGATCAATAGTACGAAAAGGATAATTTAAATGCCTCGTGTCGTTCACTTTGAAGTCCATGCCGACAATCCAGAAAGAGCCGTCAAGTTCTATCGCGAAGTATTTGGCTGGGAACTGGTGAAATGGGAAGGCCCGCAGGATTATTGGCTGATCACGACCGGCCCTGACGACGAGCCGGGGATCAACGGCGGTTTGATGCAACGCCAGGGGGAGATTGATGGGCAGGCTGTGATTGCCTACGTGTGTACCGTTGACGTACCTTCGGTTGACGAGTATGTCGAAAAGGTCACTCGGGGGGGCGGAAGCGTGGCCGTGCCCAAAATGGCCGTTCCCGGCGTGGGCTGGTTGGCCTACTGCAAAGATACCGAGGGCAACCTGCTTGGTCTCATGGCGTCCGATCCAGACGCAAAGTGATGTATCGAGCGCGTTCCCAAGTCAAAACCACAACGACCTCGGGCCGTTACAGGTTGACCTCGTGCGGATCGACCACGTAGAACTCTTTGTGCCCGATCAACGGGAAGCCGCCGAATGGTACGTGAGTGTCTTTTATCCGCACCATTATCATACGGTGTGCGTCTCCACATAGCGGTCGAGAAGGGCCATGGTGGCGGCGTCCGGGGTAGGAGCTGCGTGGGCTGCTAGCACATTCTGCCAACGATCCCGGGCTAAATCGGCCATGGTCGGTTGCCCTTGCGCCTGCCAGCGACTTAGGTTGTTCCGGTTGGCGAGGCGGGGTAAATAGAGCTCGGTCCGAAACCGGTCGACCGTGTGAGATTCTGTCAAAAAGTTGCCGCCCGGCCCCACATTGGCTATCACATCCAAAGCCAGGTCAACATCCTCAAGCCCAAAACCATCTTCAAAACGGCGAACCATACCGCAAATCTCGTCGTCAATCATCATTTTCTCGTAGGACACGGTTAGGAAGGAACTGAGCATGCCCCCCGCGTGAAGGACAAAGTTGATCCCACTCTGGACCGCGGTAAGCATCGTCATCATCGACTCCAGGCCCGCTTGGGCGTCGGGCAGGTGAGAATCGGTCAAACACCCGCCGGAACGCGACGGCAGCTCGTAGTAACGAGCCAACTGTGCTGCGCAGGCAGTGAAGATTGACCCCTCGGGGCTGCCATTGGTTACGTTGGCCGTCCGCATATCTCCGGCCGAGCCGGTTCCGCCATATATTACCGGCGTGCCGGGGCTGATGAGCTGGACGAGGACGATCGCGGTTAATACCTCGGCGTTTGCCACGATCAAGCTACCAGCGATGGTCACCGGCCCGCTAACCCCTGCGTTGGGATACCCAGTCACGAGCAGCGGTTGGCGCCAATGAGCATATTCCATCAACGCTTCTATCGGCTCCACGCTGAAGCCGAGGGGGCTAAGTGTGTTGATCAACGAGATCATCACCGGTTGTTCTCTGATGGAGGCCTGACCACCAAACAGAATTCCGGCCATCTCCAGACCTGCACGTGCGCCTTGTACACCGTACACGCTGCCCATAAATGGCTTGCTGGAATTGACCATGCTGGCGCGGAGGGTGAACAGGTGAGCCCGCAGCGGTGGCACGTCGCCGGGCTCAACAAGCATATGGCCGCTCATATCCATGTTGGGCAAGGCATCCGCCAGCCGTGTCAAGTTCTCATAGTCCTGCAGGGTGCCTGGGCGGGTCGTGCCGTCGGGTTCCATGATGAAGGGCGCCCCGTAGCCGGGCACGAAGACGTGCTGCTTACGCCCGACCACCACGCTGCGTTGCGGGTCACGCGCGCGGATCGTGAACTCGGAAGGAGCGTTGGCTATAGCATCCATCAGCCTGGCTTCGTCCAGGTGCACTCGCTGGCCATCTACTCTGATCCCGTGTTTTTTGAAGACCTCCAGGGCCTGACTCACTGGCACCACCACACCTACTTCGCTCAGAACCTGCATAGTACTGGTGTGGATCAGATCCAAATCCGTAGGGGAAAGGAATTCCACCCTGGACCTAAGCCTCGAAACACGTCTCATTTTGACCTCCACCAGAATAGGTATACCCGCATTTTCGCTGTCCTATATCTTTCGCCTTCCCCATGTAACAGGCCGGCTCCTAGGAGCCGGCCTGCCCCTTTCAGGCGTCCAATCCGCCGCTGGCAGCTTATTTGCGGTCGAAGTATATGCTCTTCCCCGTGGCCGATAGTGGGATGCCCATAACGAAATCGGCATCAATGAGTTCCATTTCTCGCGCCACTACCCCGGCGCGGTACATAATCCGGTTGTCCACGTTGAGGATGCCGGCAGTCTTCACCGCTGATCCCAGGGCAATGCCCATATCCAGCAGGCGAAAAGCACATTGAGGACCGCGGAACTCGCCCTCATGGCTGTTTATGAGGAGCGCTTCGCAAGTCTCAGCCCCACAGGCGCCGCAATCCAGATTGACGGATTTGGCATCGTTGATGCCAATCAGAACCACCGCGTCTGAATCTGTTACGTTCCTTCCATCGCGGTCGAAGTCCTTCTTGCCGGTGCGTTCGCCATACTCAGCCATCTTCTCACCCAAGGCCTGGACCTCGTCGTCCTCGATAATGCGGATGACCACGTAGTCCTGACCCGCCGATTTGGGAGCCGTCCGGCCAGCAATGCTCATCAGGTCCGCTACCACACGAAGATTACTCACGTCTTTACTCCTTCTTGATGTTGGGATCAGAACCGAGGTTAATCATAGTACGTGTCCGATCGCTCGGAAACCCCAGCCTGCCAGACCCGGCCCGGTAGCCACGGCAACCATTTTTGTCCTTCGTGGCTGCCGCTCAACACAAAGATTCCCTCAGCAACCTGACCCCGGCCCGATGTATCATAGACGTACGTGACGCCATCAGCCGGCTCGTGGGGATGAACGATTACCAACAAACGTCCGTCGTGCGTCCAGCGCGGTGCCTCGCTGTCCATCTTATCCCGAGTATTAAGAAAGCTAATTGACCCGTCTGAAACGCGAGCCAGAGCGACTGATCGACATGGCCTGCATTTTTGTTGCTTGTAATCGACCATAAATGCAATGTATTTGCCATCCGGTGACCAAACGGCGCCGCCAAAGGGCCTCAGGGTTTCATCCTCAGCCACCAGGATTTGGCCATTAGAGCCATCGCCTGCCACCAGGTAGAGCTTGATACCATCCATAACCGCAATTTGGTCTCCTTTGGGTGAAAAGCTCGCGCTGGTAGGCGGCGTGGTGCCCATAGACTCAAAGAGCCTTTTCCAACCGACCGTCTCTTCCACAAAGATGCGACTCTCAATAATGGAAGCGGTTGGTGTTCCAGATGGGACAGGCGGCGCGGCCCCGGATGGATTTGGCGTCGGTGGATCGGACGGCGCACCGGTTGCGGGCAGTGTTAGGAGTCCAGGTATCGTCACCACCGGGATATCATCGTTAACATCATAAGCCACCACAGTGTCAGCGCGCACCCAGGCCAAGCCGTTGGGAGTGGAAACAAGCCACCAGGACGAGTCATTGTTGCGCCCTACAATCTCCACTCGCGCGCCAAGTGTCAAAGTGCCGACTTTGCTGTAATCTGCACCTGGGCCGTTGCGTAGAGTTGCCCCACCTTGATGAGCGATCGCGAAGGGCTGAGGTGTAGGTGCCGGGGCTGCGGGTTCAAGAATCACATCTGGCTCGCTCGCCTCCAATATCTTCACCTGAGCGACGAGCGACTCGATCTGTCTACGTAGTGCTTCGGCTTCCTCATTGGAGGATGCTGCTTCGGTGCTCGTGTTGTCGGGCAGGTTGGTAAACTCCTGGGTGATGGCGAAGCCCAAACCGCCAGATAGGGCGCAGATGGCACAAACCAAGACTGTCCCGATCAAGACGCCCGAAGCAACTACGATACCTACCTGGGTGCCACAACCCCCCAGGAACAGCTTACCCCGACTACTGTTCCAAATCCCGTCCATCATTCCCACCAATCTCGCTTTGAGCGTGTGTCCAGAAACGTCCCATTGTCCCGCATAGCGACGATGATCTCATCACCCGCGGCTACGCCGACCGGCGTGTCCAGGGTCAAACCAGGCAACTCGCTCCCTTCGCTCTCTTGGAATAACGTCACCAGGTTGGGGTCGGTTTGAAGTCCTAAATAATGTACCGTGTACCCATTGACCACGCTCCCTGCTCTGGCATATTGCATAGTCACCTGGTCCTCTGAGGCGTAGAGTACGACGGCGTGATACTTGCCCTCGTAGATATCTCGTTCATTCTGAGGAATAAAGATTGGTTCGCCTGGGTTCGTCTTGATGCCCACTACGACAGCACTTCCATCGTCCATCAAACTACCCTTGCAATTACAGCCCCAATCCCAATCGTGGACGACATAGGTTCCTACAAAGTCGGGCTCGAAGACAGCCGCCAGACTGGGAGCTTCAGGGTCAATGCCGGAACCAGAGATGTCCACCAGCGTCGCCTCGAAGTCCGCTGGCTGAGGGTCTCTCAGTTTCAGGTTCAGGTCGGCGTGTTCCGCGGGCGGTCTGCTCTCACGTCCTCCCTCGATGGGGATGAGATCATACCTATTGGTTGACGCAGCCGCAGACTCGGCAGAACCCTCTGACCCTGTGGCGGCCTCGCTGCCGGCTTCGGCGGCTTGCGGGATTTCCGGCGCGATTACCTCTGGAGTAACGGCGGGGGTGCTGGATGCTTCGATCTCTGCTGCTTGGGTAGCTACCGCAGCCAGGGTAGCGACTTGAGCCTCCAACGTGGAGTCGGTTGTGGGCGGCGCGGGTGTGTGGGTGGCTGTTACCGTTGGGCTTGGAGGCGGGGGCGTCGGGGTCCGGTTCGGGACCACAACCAGCACAGTGGTGGGAGCGGTCACAACCGCAGCGGTTGAAGCCGGCCCCGGTTGGTAGACGCTTACCTGGTAGCCTGATAGGATCCACGCCAGATAGGCGTTGACGGAGGTTGAGAGTAGAAGCAGTAATAACAAGACCACGGAACACAGGGTGGTAAAACTCAAAGCGCACCCGCCTACTAACCATAACCAACGTATGCCCGTTCTCGTCTCTTGTTCGTTCAGTTCCTCATTTTCTTCCATGTTTTCTTCCACGTTTCTCCTCTCCTTTTCTCCTGATTGGCACTTCTATGCGGCGCTCATGCTAGCGGCGCTCATACTATGTCAGGAAGTGTTTGCTAGATGCCGGTCAAAAAACTCTGTTGCGCGTTCCATAAAGAGTCGCCAGTGCTCGCCTTCGAAGGTGTGCCCTTGCTCTGGATAAGGGTAGTATTCGATCTCTTTGCCCGTCTCCTGCAATGCCCAATAGATCGCGTCAGACCATTCAGGGGGCGTCGTGGTATCGGCCGTCCCGATGTGTATCTGCACCGGGCCAGCCACCGCATCAAAGTAGTTGATGGGTGAGACTTGGTACAGGATTTGAGGATCGAACAGAGCGGATCGGTAGGCCAGATGCAGGTGCTCATCAATATCGCTGGTTAGCACCTCGGCCCCGGCACACTCCTCGGAAAATCCATCTGGCTGGCCTCCCTTGCAGCCGGTTCCCCAGCGTGCCAACACCTCGGCATCATCGGCGCTCACCGGGGCATAGAGTACGGCCGCCTTAATACGTGGGTCTATCGTGATGGCCTTGGTGGTCACGCCCCCGCCCATGCTATGCCCCCACATCCCGACTCGCTCAGCGTCAGCTTCTGGAACTGCGGAGAGGGAACTGATAAGGTTGAGGGCATCAATCACCTGGCCGGTGCTGAAGAAGCTGTTGGCCACATCAGACTCGCCCCAACTCCGGAAATCAGGCGCGATGGTCAGATATCCTCTCCGGTTAAGGTATTGGGCCGCTTTCCACGTATCAGCCCCGGACCGGTAGTCATCGCGTGGGATGTAGCCGTGATTCAAAATAACCACCGGAAAGGGTCCTGCACCGGGCGGTACCTGCATGATCCCGGTGATGGTTAAACCATCACTGGGATAATCGATGAAATAGCGGGTAAAGTCGTTGGTTGTGGTCATCACGGAGCGCACCTGGATCGTACCACCCGGATAAGCCCGCGCTCTCAAACCCTCGATGGTGTAATCTGCCATGGGATGGGATACCAGGATGGGCGCTGGCGTCTCGATGATGATTGGTGCAGGGGGCGTGGGCATCGGGGTAGGTGGAAAGGGGGTCGCCTGTAAAAGCTCAGCAACCTCGGTGGCCAGCGCGGCCAGTGTCGCCATCGGTTCCTCGTTGGCCGCCGCTGTTGGCTCAGAGATTGGTTGATCGACATTGATCGTACGCGAAGACAGCCCCCAGACCAGATAGGCGTTCGCGCACACAACAATGATTACCAGGCCCATTAAAGGCAGGGCACAGAGTAGCGGAGCACCCAGAAATACTCCGCCAACAAACATCGGCAACCAGGTCTCCGACGGCCGCCTTGGCCCAAATATCCTTTTCCCCGCGCGTTCTTTTTCTCGCATATTCGATACCCGTTCCTGGGCACGCCTCTCCTCTGACGAGAAGTTCCCGAAGGGGGCGAATGAATCGGCGCTAGTATCAGACAGTACATCCAGGGATGTTGGGTATAAAAACAAGCGTGCGGCACCTGGAACATCAGGGCCACACAGCATCCTAATTGTTAATCAAATGTGGGTACCAGCCGATTATGCGCGGCTAATAACATTATGTATTGTTATCCCTATTATATCGTAAATGGTGAAATTGTCAATAGCTTCCCGAGCCTGATTATGTTGATTTCATGGGTGGGGTCCTGGGTCTCCAAAAGATGGCGAACACCTCAGTCTGGAGTTTGCTCCTCCTTCGGGCCGGTGATACAATAGCTTCGTATGCTGCGGAAAACTGAAAGCCTGCCTTCTGATCATTCTACACCCGCAGGGCCGTCGACATCCTCCAGGGGTTCGGAGTTTTCCAACCCCCCCGCTCTGACGGGTGTTCAAATATTCCTGCTGATAGCGATTCTGCTCTCCGGTGCCTTACTGCGGTTGTATAACATCGCCTGGGATGACGGCACGTTGCCCCATCCCGACGAACGGTCTACGGTGGCCTTCTACGCCCCTTCCATCCGATGGCCAGGTGATCTACGGACCGTCTTGGATCCGCGTCGTTCCACCCTCAACCCCTTCTGGGACGTGAGCGGCGACCACCGGCGCAGTTACACCTATGGTCATTTTCCACTGTACACACTGGTGATAACGGCGGGCGCTGCCGAGCATCTGGCATCTCTGGTCGAAGCTTTGGACCTCCCCGAGCCGCTGGTGGAGGTTTTGGCGGAGGCCCAGTCGATGGTAGGCTACACTTACATAGGACGTTTCCTGGTCGCCTTGGCCGACATAGCCACCATCTACCTGGTCTTCTTGATAGGACGACGCTTGTATGGGACGTGGGCCGGCTTGCTAGCGGCCGCGCTTACGGCCTTCACAGTGCTCCACATTCAACTCACTCATTTCTTCGCCGTAGACCCGGTCTCAACCACATTTACCCTGTTGGCCCTGTATGGCTCAATGCTGATTTATGACCGGCGTAACATTGGCGCGTCGGTATTGACTGGTGTGGGTATCGGCCTGGCGGTTTCCTCCAAGTACAGCGCGTTGCCCATCGTGGCCGCGCCGCTGGTTGCTGTTATGCTTTCGGTGATGCGAGCGGCTCCAGACAAGCGAGGGACCGCCGGCCGTCTTGCCCTGCGCAACCTGCTGATCGCCGGTGTGGTATCCTTCGTCGTGTTTGTGGTTACTTCGCCCTTTGTCTTTCTGGACTTTGAGAACTTCTGGCAAGCGGTGGTCAAGGAACAAGGAGACATGGTCAGTGGTGTGGCCGATTTCCCCTTCACGCGCCAATATCGGGGCACACCGGCCTACCTCTATTTCTTAGAACAGCAGATCCGCTGGGGTATGGGCTGGCCGTTGGGGCTGCTGGCCTTTGCCGGGTTGGTCTGGGTTCTGATACGGGCCGTCTTGGGCCGCGTCCGCCCTGGGGAGTGGATTCTTCTCTCCTGGGTGATCCTTTACTTCGGCCCGACCGGCCTCTTCCTGGCCAAGTTTATGCGGTACATGGTGCCGGTTGTCCCCTTGTTCATACTATTTGGCGCAGGGCTGGTCTTAAGTCCTAAGTCTGGGAATCTGGGTATCAGGGTATCAGGGTATCAGGGTATCAGGCATCACGCATCACGCATCACGTCTTCACGGATCATATTTTACGTTTCCCTTCTCATAGCGTTGGTGGTGCTCTTGGGCACCATCATCTGGTCGCTGGCCTTCGTCAACGGGGTGTATGGAACGCCGCACTCGTGGGTCACTGCCTCACGTTGGGTTTACGACAACGTGCCCGATGGGGCCTGTATCGCCGTGGAACACTGGGAAGAAGGATTTCCCCGCTCCTGGGATGAGCCGGGGATGAATCCGGGTGCGCATAATTATCACCAGCCCTTGCTGCCTATGTACGAAGAGGACACGCGGGCTAAATTCGAGACCATACGCGATACCCTGCGCGATTGCGATTACCTGGCCCTGGCCTCGAACCGGCTCTGGCGGACAATACCCCGCCTGCCTCAGCGATACCCGATGAGCACCCGTTATTATGAGGCGCTTTTCAACGGCGAACTGGGCTTTGAAGAGGTCTACAGCCAGGCGACGCCGCCACGCCTGGGGCGGTTGGTCCTCAATGACCAGGACGCCGACGAGAGCTTCACTGTATACGACCACCCCCGGCCCATCATCTTCAAGAAAAGACGTCAGTTGAACGACATCGAATGGGAGACGTTGCTGGGCGACGAATGGCAGGGGGCCCTCCACGGTTACGTCGGGCCGCCGACGCTGTTGACACGGTTGCGTGGCCTGGGGCAGAGCCTACCTGAGACGGTTTCTGATCCCGGCTCGGATTCCAGAAAGTCGCTGCTGTTGGGCCGCCCGGTAGATGAGTTACCCGTGGTGGACGACTATCATTGGAATCCACTGGCCAACCGGTCGACCTTGGGTGCCATTGTCATCTGGTGGCTTGCAGTGCAGGTAATCGGCTGGTTGGCGTGGCCGTTGACGCGTCGGCTCTTCATTCGCCTGCCTGATCGGGGCTATCTGCTGTCAAAGAGCCTGGGCTGGCTGCTGGTCGGATATGGGGTGTGGTTAGTCTCCAGCCTCCGCCTGTTCCCAAATGCGTTACCCACGATCATCGCCGTTCTGGTTGGGCTTGGGGCAACTTCCGGATTGCTCGTTTTGTGGGGTAGAAGGCGCAGGCTTGCCACCCCTGCGGAGGGCACTCCCTACCCCCTGAAGCTGATCCTACTGGGCGAGGTAGTTTTCATCCTGGTCTATCTTTTCTTCGTCGGTCTGCGGCTGCTCAACCCCGACCTGTGGCAGCCCTGGAACGGTGGTGAGAAGATGCTGGAGATCGGCTTCCTC